>NZ_JAGUUD010000170.1:0-12846 GCF_020177535.1 Paraburkholderia sp. XV
TCACAACACAACCACCTGCAGCCCACTCAAAAGCCCGTTGCAAACGAAAAAAACCCATTCAACGCCCAAGATAACTCTCAACCACAGCCGCATCACGTTTAACGTCATCAAGCGTCCCTTGAGCCAGCACCCGTCCCTCGGCCATAACAGTAACCTTCCCGGCATCGCCGGCCAAAGCAGCCACAAACTCCATATCATGCTCAACGACCATCATGGAACAGGTCCCACGCAAGTGGTTAAGAAGAGCAGCCAGTTCCATAGTCTCATCATCTGTCATGCCAGCCGCAGGCTCATCGAGCAACAACAACGCAGGCTGTTGCATCAACAACATCCCAATCTCGAGCCGCTGCTTCTGCCCATGAGAAAGCTCACCAGCAGGCCGCAACGCCTCGCCTTCCAGGCGAATCAACGACAACGTCTCTTCAATTCGCGCTTGCGCCGCCCTATCCAGCCGCGCGCGTAACGACGCATACCAACCCTTATCGGTCTTCATGGCCAGTTCGAGGTTCTCCCACACGGGATGCTGCTCGAACACAGTCGGTTTCTGAAACTTGCGCCCAATCCCTGCACGCGCAATAGAAGGCTCATTCATCCGCGTGAGATCGATCGTCTGCCCGAGAAACACCTTGCCCGAATCGGGCGAAGTCTTCCCGGTAATCACGTCCATCATCGTCGTCTTGCCGGCGCCATTCGGCCCGATAATGCATCGCAACTCACCCACATCGATCGACAGCGACAACGCATTCAAGGCACGAAATCCATCGAACGAAACCGTCACGTCTTCCAGATAGAGAATCGCACCGTGCGACACATCGATCTCGCCAGGCGTGACCACACGTCCCATCGACGCCACGCCGGAAAGCGCGCGGCCATCGTGTTCCTCGGGAAGCGAAAGATCGGGAACCATCGGGTTCTCATTCATCAGCGGTTCCTCCTGCGCGTGACGAGCTCGACGAGCCCCATGATCCCGTTCGGCAATAGCAACGGCACGAGCACGAAGATCAAACCCAGAAAGAACAGCCAGTATTCGGCAAAATAAGCCGTGAAAAAGCTCTTCGCGCCATTCACCGCGAACGCGCCGATAATCGGCCCGATCAGCGTGCCGCGCCCGCCCACCGCCACCCAGATAGCCATCTCGATCGAGTTGCCCGGCGACATCTCGCCCGGATTGATGATGCCGACCTGCGGCACATACAGCGCGCCCGCAATCCCGCACAACACGGCCGACACCGTCCACACGAACAGCTTGTACGCCAGCGGGCTGTAACCGAGGAACATCAGACGCGTCTCGCCGTCGCGCACGGCCGTCACGACACGCCCGAGCTTCGATGTCACGATCGCGCGCGCGCCGATGAACGCGAGCACGAGCACCGCGAACGTCAATAGAAAAAGCGCCGTCCGCGTGCCTGCATGCGTGATCGGATAGCCCGCAATCCGCTTGAAATCCGTGAAGCCGTTGTTGCCGCCAAAGCCCGTCTCGTTGCGATAGAACAGCAGCATCGCGGCGAAGGTCATCGCCTGCGTGATGATCGACAGATACACGCCTTTCACGCGCGAGCGGAACGTGAAGAAGCCGAATACCCACGCGATCACAGCCGGCACCAGCACCACCAGCAACAGCGCGTAGCCGAGATGCTGCGTGCCCTCCCAGTACCACGGCAACTGATGCCAGTCGAGAAACACCATGAAGTCGGGCAGGTCGCTGCCGTACTTGCCGTCATGGCCGATCGCGCGCATCAGGTACATGCCGATCGCGTAGCCGCCAAGCGCGAAAAACAGGCCGTGCCCGAGGCTCAGGATGCCGCAGTAACCCCACACGAGATCGAGCGCGAGCGCGGAGATCGCATAACACATTAGCTTGCCCGTCAGCGTCATCGCATACGCGGACAAATGGAATGTGCTGGTTTCTGGCAGCACCAGCGCCGTGAACGGCACACCCAGTCCGATCGCGATGATCAGCGCGATCAGGCATTGCCACGCGCGCCGCGACAGCAGGGCAGGGCGCGGCGGCAGGCCGAGCGCGAAACCTTCGAGGGACTCGCGTTCGCTCGCCTGAGCGTCGCCGCGTGCCTCAACGGAAGTGGTGGCGGAAGAAGACGCGGATGTCATGTCATGCCTCCGCGCTGCGGCCCTTCAGGGCGAACATGCCCTGCGGACGCTTCTGGATGAACAGCACGATCAGCACCAGCACCGCGATCTTCGCGAGCACCGCGCCCCAGAACGGCTCGATGGCCTTGCTGACCAGCCCCAGCCCGAAGCCGCCGATCACCGTGCCCGCCAGCTGCCCGACGCCGCCCAGCACAACGGCCATGAACGAATCGATGATGTAGCTCTGCCCGAGGTCCGGACCGACATTGCCGATCTGAGACAGCGCGCAGCCGCCCAGCCCGGCGATGCCCGCGCCGAACGCGAACGCATACGAATCGACATACGCCGTCTTCACGCCGACGCACGCGGCCATGCGGCGGTTCTGCGTGACGGCGCGCACGAACAGGCCGAGCCGCGTCTTCGTCAGCACGGCCCACGCAATCCCGACGACGATCAGCGAGAACGCGAGAATCGCGAGCCGGTTGTACGGCAGGATCAGGTTCGGCAGCACCGTGACGCCGCCGCTCATCCACGAAGGGTTCACCACTTGCACGTTTTGCGCGCCGAACAGCATGCGCGTCGCCTGGATCAGGATCAGGCTGACGCCGAAAGTAGTCAGCAGCGTTTCGAGCGGACGTCCATAAAGATGCTTCAGCACGAGCCGTTCGAGCACGATGCCGACCAGCGCCGCCACCGCAAACGATGCGGGCACGGCGATCAACGGATACCAGTCGAATGCGCCGGGCATGTAGCGCTGCACGAGGTTCTGCACGACATAGGTTGCATATGCCCCGATCATCAGGAACTCGCCGTGTGCCATGTTGATCACGCCGATCAGCCCGTACGTGATCGCAAGGCCGAGCGCGGCGAGCAGCAGCACGCTGCCGAGCGACAGCCCCGCGAACAGCGTGCCCGCGATCTCGCTGCGGCGCTGGATCGAATCGAGCGCGTCGATGCCCGTCTGCGCTGCCTCGCGCACCTGCGCGTCGCTTTCGGCGAAGGTGCCGTCGGGCTTCTTCGCGACGAGCGGGCGCAACAGTTCGTACATGTCGAGATCGTGCCGCGCGGCGACCAGCTTCACCGCTTCGAGACGCTTCGCCGCATCGGTGTCGTGCAGCGCCGTCATCGCCCAGAGCGTGTCGAGGCGCTTCTTCAGCGCCGGGTCGGTTTCCCTGGCGCGCGCTGCGTCGATTTGCGGTTTCATCGACGGATCGGGACTTTGCAGCAACGCGGCGATCGCGGCGGCGCGCTTCGCCGGGTCGGTCGAATCGAGTTGCAGGCCCGACAATGCGCCCGCGACTTTCGAGCGCAGCAGATTGTTCAGCGTGACTGGCTGCGCGTCGCCTGCGGCGACGCTCTTGCCCGTGACGGCGTCGCGCGCGGTGTCGCCGTCCTGGATCAGCACGGCGCCGCTATCGGTGGCGAGCGCGCTGTCTTCGGATAGCGCCTTCAGCAGCGCGAGCGACGGCGCGTCGTGATTCGCGATCAGCTTGTCGATGGCGGCCGACTTCGCATCGAAGTCGTCGCCGGCGAGCGGCGCGACTTCTTCGGCCGTCAGTGCATGGGCGCTCGCGGGTGCAAGCACGGCGAGCGCCGCGCCCAGCGCACACGATGCGGCGGCAATGCGCACGCGCGCGCGCATGCCGCGCAGCGTGTCAGCGCAGCGGGCCTTGAGCGAAGCGAGCGTGGAAAGTGAGTACGCCATAGTGGTCTTGAGTGAGAAGCCTGCAGGCAGGCGCGCGATGCCCTCGCACGAGAAGCGGCAAGGGCATCGCGCGCTTGCGTGGGCGCGCCGGATGGCTCGCGCGAGGCGAGCCGGCGGCGCGTTGCGCAAGCCGGTGCGTCCAACTGATGCGACACACCGGCACGTTGCTCATGCCACGTTATGCGACGCGCGAGCGGCGGCGCAGGAACTCGGGAATCGAGCTGACGACATCCGGCTTGCCCTGGTTGCCTGCGATATACGGGCTCCACGGCTGCGCACGAATGGCGGTCTTGGTCTTCCACACGACGTTGAACTGGCCGTCCGCGCGCACTTCGCCGATCATCACCGGCTTGTGCAGATGGTGGTTGCCGTCCATTTCGAGCGTGAAGCCCGACGGCGCCGCGAACTTCTGGCCGACCATCGCGACGCGCACCTTGTCGACATCGGTGCTCTTCGCTTTTTCGACGGCCTGTTTCCACATGTGGATGCCGACATAGGTCGCTTCCATCGGGTCGTTGGTCACGCGCTTCGTGCCGCCCGGCAGGTTCTGCGACTTAACCCACTCGGCCCATTGTTCCTTGAACTTCGTGTTGTTCGGGCCCTTCACCGACATGAAGTAGTTCCATGCCGCGAGGTTGCCGACCAGCGGCTTGGTGTCGATGCCGCGCAGTTCCTCTTCACCGACCGAGAATGCGACGACGGGCACGTCGGTCGCTTTCAGCCCCTGGTTGCCGAGTTCCTTGTAGAACGGCACGTTCGAGTCGCCGTTGACGGTCGAGATCACGCACGTCTTGCCGCCCTGCGAGAAGGTCTTGATGCTGGCGACGATAGTCTGATAGTCGCTATGGCCGAACGGCGTGTAGACCTCCTGGATGTCGGTCTCCTGGACGCCCTTGGATTTGAGGAACGCCCGCAGGATCTTGTTCGTCGTACGCGGATACACATAGTCGGTGCCGAGCAGGAAGAAGCGCTTGGCGCCGCCGCCTTCCGCGCTCATCAGGTATTCGGTGGCGGGGATCGCCTGCTGGTTGGGCGCGGCACCCGTATAGAACACGTTGCGCGACATCTCCTCGCCTTCGTACTGCACCGGGTAGAAGAGCAGGCCGTTCAGTTCCTCGAACACGGGCAGCACCGACTTGCGCGACACCGACGTCCAGCAGCCGAACACGCAGGCGACCTTGTCCTGCGTCAGCAGCTGGCGGGCTTTCTCGGCGAACAGCGGCCAGTTCGAAGCGGGATCGACGACCACCGGCTCCAGCTTGCGGCCCATCACGCCGCCGCTTGCGTTGATCTCGGCGATCGTCATCAGCGCCGTGTCTTTCAACGACGTCTCCGAGATCGCCATCGTGCCCGACAGGGAGTGCAGGATGCCGACCTTGATCGGGCCGCTGCCCGACTGGGCGTGCGCGAAAGGAACCTTGCCCGCGAGCGCGAGCGCGCCCGACATGGAGCCGAGCTTCAGCAGACTGCGACGTTTCATGTGCTTCCCCTTGCCATAGATGGTGTTGAGTGGCGGACGAACGGCGTGCGTCCAATTGTTTGCGTTATGTGTGCAGGCGCTTGCGGGCCGGATACTGCAAGGCATATGCCAACTGCGCGGGAGCCGCTTCAATACACGCTTCGCTTGCTGCAATGCGGCTCGATGCCGGTGCGGCATCGTGTGGCGTTATGCGCTTTGAGCGCGAAAGCGGTGCACCATGGGTGCGCGCGCCTCGTTCGGGTGCGCGCCGCGCTGCAACGGAGCGTGCGCCGCGACTCCTCGGATGGGTGGGCGCGACGCCGGTGCATCGCCGCTGCGCTGTTGTGCACGGACGTGCGGCTGCCGGTGCTGTAGCGCCTGCCGACGTGAGCGACGGGGAGGTGAAAGAAACGGATTGAGCGGCGCAGAAGAGGTGAAAACGGCGGACAGGCTGAGGTGCCTGTCCGCCGTTTTGGTATGCACGCGTCGCTAAGTACGCGGCCGGTCAGAATGCTACGTAGGGTCCAGTCTGGTTGCCCGCTTTCATGCCGCTTAGCGCTGTGTAGACGTTCCGGCCGTAGAAGAACGGCAGACCCCACATGAGTTGTTGCGACGAGTACCCGCCAAGATTGTCGTGCGCGGCATAACCGAGAGCGAACAGGTTGAGCGAATTGGCAATCGAGAAGGCTATTGTGGAATTCGCATTGCCTGTGTTCGAGAGCAATGTGGCGCTCATGCTTTGGGTCGTGCTGGGCGCGAACCAGTGGGCGTCGTCGGGCGTGACGGGTATCGTTCCATCTGGAAGGAACAAGGCATTTGATCCGCTATCGAGGTAGCTCGGCATCGTGCGTCCCTTGTAGCTGGTCGAGAACATGCCGCGGTCCGTGACAGCGAGGAAAGTCGCCTTGGCGGGCAACGCGTTGTTGTCGCGCGTGCCGATACCGAATACCAGTTCGCCTGTGACGCTCAGCTGACCCATCGACGGCAGTGCGGGCAGGCGGATGATCGTGCCGTTGTTGTCGGTGGCGAAAGCGGTGACGGGGTTGGCCGTCTGCCTGTCGAGCGGCACACTGGCTGGCGTGCATGACCAGGGTGTCGGGCAATAGTAGTAGTTGGGTGCAAGCGCTCTGCTGGCCGCTTCCGGATAGTCTTGCGCCATATGCCCGATGCCGACGATACCGTTCGCGCCGAGATCTTTGACGGTGTTCAAGCCCTGGCCACGCGATGAGCAGTCTTGCGGTGTCCATGTCGCAAACGTGCTGTCGCCGATTAACTGAACAGAAATGCCGCTTGCCGTCTTCTTGCCAATCGTGACATCGGCGGCTCGCATTGAACCCCATGTAAAGCCCGACGCGAACAGTGCGCACTGCGCGATGGCCGCCTTGCCTGTGCTGTCGTTGCTGGCGCCCGTCTGCATCGGCAGCTTGCCGGCGAACGACGCGTCGAACGCAGACGCGATGACGCGCACGCCGACCGAGCCCGTATCGAGCAGCATGTGATCGACGGTCGCGCATTGGGACGCGCCTTGCTTGCCCGGCGCGCAGAACGTCACGCTGACGTAGGGCATGTTCACGACCCGATAGTCCGTGTAGTCGCTAAAGATGTTGATGGGCACGATGTTGTCTGCGACCGGGGCGGGCGGCGGCGTGTCGTTGTTGCCGGATGTGCCCGTCCCGCTGGCCGGCGTGACGGCGGCAGGCGTGCTCGCCTCCGAAGGCGCACTGGCTGGCTCAGTCACGCTCGCAGGTTGAGCCGCGCTCGCGCCGGGAGGCGCGCTGGCATTGGCTGGTGCGCTGGCGGGCGGGGCGGGTGGGGCGGGCGTTCCTGCTGGCTTGGCAGGAGCGTTATTGGTCACGGGCTGGTGGGAGCCGTTGTCGTCGCCGCCTCCGCCGCCGCAAGCGGTCAGCGCGACGCTGGCCGCGACCAGCACGGCGAGAAGAGGGCTACCGGAAGTGCAATGCGAAAAGAACTTCTTCATTGCAGGTCCTCAACCTTCACCTCGGCAGGCACGAGCCGCGGCACATAGGCGCGTCCCGCGAAGGCGCCCTGGTGCCCGACCGATTCGATCTGCAGGTCGCCTTCGCGCCCGATCAGCGGACCCGTGCCGCGCGCGTGGCTTTGTCCCGCATTGACGAAATTGAGGAAATAACTGCCGAGCAGCGCCCGCATGTCCGGACGCGTCGGTCCTTGCCACGTGACCGCGAAGACGACGTTCGCCGCCGAAGCATATTCGCGGACAGTGACACCGTCGGACGTTTGCGATTCGTGAACGGTATAAGACGGCGAAGACGTCGCGCCGGATGCGGCGGCGCGCAGCATGGATTGCGGCGTACGGGCATCCGCCGACGGCGCCGCGCCGAGTGTTGCGTGACAGACGAGGGGCGATAGCAATGCCAACGCCGCCGCGATCCTGATCGATTTCATAGTGTCGCGTTCTTGAAAGGAAACGCGCTATGTTGTTCGATGGATAATCAGGATGGCGTAGTAATGCTCCTAATCCGTGCCTGAGATTTCTGGATTTGCGAAGGAAACATCTGACGCGGTCCGCCGCAGAGCCAAACAGCATGCACAAACAAAAACGCGCCGGTGAATCACCGGCGCGTCAATGCAGCAAAGTGCAGCGAACGGCGCTCAATAAGTCGGCACGGAAGGATCGACCTGACGCGACCACGCGTCGATGCCGCCGTACAGGTTGAACACGTCCTTGTGGCCGCGCGATTCGAGGAACATCGCGACCTGCGCGCTGCGCGCGCCGTGATGGCAGATGCAGACGATCTGCACGTCGTCGTCGAGTTCTTCGCTGCGCGCGGGAATCTCGCGCATCGGAATCGACACGCTGCCGGCGATCTTCGCCGTTTCGATTTCCCACGGTTCGCGCACATCGAGCAGCACGGGCGCCGGGCGGGATTGATCAGCGAGCCATTCGGCGAGGGCGGAAGCGGTCAGGTTTTGCATCGTCGGTCTCGCGTGGTGCTCAGAACTTGAAGCGCGGCGCGTGCACGGCGTTCTGCAGCGGCTCGACGTAGGTTTCGAACACGTCGGCGATGCGGAACTGCTTCTCGTCGACGCGCGTGATGATCTGCGCCTTCATCACAGGCGCGGTGCCGACGAACGCGGCAAGACGGCCGCCCACCTTCAGCTGCTCGAGGATTTCCTGGGGCAGCACGGGCAGGCCGCCCGACACGCAGATCACGTCGTACGGGGCGGCTGCGCCCCAGCCGCGCGCGCCGTCGCCCGTCGCGACTTCGGCGTTCAGCACGCCGTTCGCCGAGAGGTTTGCCTTGGCCAGCGCGGCCAGTTCCGGCTCGATGTCGACCGTCAGCACATGCTGCGCGCGATGCGCGAGCAGCGCGGCCATGTAGCCCGAGCCCGCGCCGATCTCCAGCACGCTCTCGTGTTTCTTCACCGCCAGTTCCTGCAGCACGCGCGCCTCGATGCGCGGCGCGAGCATGTGCTGGCCGGCGGGCAGCGGAACTTCGAAATCGACGAACGCCAGCTCGCGATACGCGGCGGGCACGAAGTTCTCACGCTTGACGATCGACAGCAGATTCAGCACGTCCTGGTCGAGCACTTCCCAAGGACGGATTTGCTGTTCAATCATGTTGAAACGCGCTTGTTCGATGTTCATGATCAATTCGGCGGTGTGGTTGAGACGCGGGCAGCGGGTGTATTGGGGGACCACTGCTCCCATTGGATGTTGCCTGGGCTGTTATCACCGGGGGTAACCCGGAGGGTGTCACTCGTTAACTGCGAAATTGTACCAAACCACGCGCCGATGCCGCCCTGTCGCGGGCAGGTCCATCACGCGCGGACGGATTCCCGTGCGCGCCGCGCCTCCGTGAAAGTCCCTACTAAATGACACTTGCGATTCGCGCCGGTGTCGCTCAAAAATGTAATCGATTACATTCTCGGAGCGAGAACCGGTGGACAAACCGTCGCAACGTGACCCGCAAGCGCAGCCGTCCGGCGCGGCCGAGCCCGGGATTCGGGGCTCCGCACGTGCCGCATCGGAAGGGCTGTCGATTGCGGGCGTCGCCGAGCAGGCGGGGGTGTCGGTGGCGACGGTGTCGCGCGTGCTGAACGGGCATTCGAACGTGCGTCCGGCGACGCGCGACAAGGTGCTCGCCGCTGTTTCGACGAGCGGCTACCGGGTGAACGAACTGGCGCGCAATCTGCGCACCGCGGAGAGCCGCCTGTTGCTGACGATGGTGCCCGACGTCGGCAACCCGTTCTATGCGGAAGTGATTCGCGGGATCGATTCCGTGGCGCGTCAGCACGGCTATTTCATGCTGTTGTGCGACACGGGCGCCGATGCGGGCCGCGAGCGCAGCTATTTCGACCTGCTGCGCCGCCGCCGCGCGGACGGCGCGATCTGCCTCGACCCGGCCACCGTGCAACAGGCGCTTGCCGAGGAATCGAACGCACTGCCGTGGGTGGCGTGCTGCGAGTTCGATTCGTCCGTGGGCGTGCCGTACGTCGGCATCGACAATTACCGCGCGGCGGGCGACGCGGTGCGCCATCTGCTGGCGCGCGGCCACCGGCGTATCGCGCTGATCAATTCCGACGATCACTACCTGTACGCGCAACAGCGCCAGCAAGGTTATCTGGACGCGTTGCGCGACGCGGGCATCGCGGTCGACGAACGCTGGCGCCAGAACGTGAACAGCCTCGACTACGAGGCGGGCGCCTCGGCGGCGGCGCTGCTGATGACGCAAACCGACGCGCCGACGGCCATCTTCGCCGTGTCGGATACGCTGGCGATCGGCGTGATCGCGGGCTTGCGCAGTGTCGGCAAGCGCGTGCCCGACGACGTTGCCGTGGCGGGCTTCGACGATATTTCGCTGGCCGCGCAGATCGATCCGCCGTTGACGACGATCGCGCAGCCGATGCGCGAGCTCGGCGAGACAGCCGCGCGCCTTCTGCTGCAACGGCTCGCCAATCCGCGCGAGCACGTGCCGGGCGTGCTGCTGCCGCATCGGCTCGTGGTCAGAAAGAGCGCTTGAGAGGGAAGCCGCGATGAGCCTCGCCGTCCGATTCGACGATATCCGCAAAGACTTCGGCCCGGTGCGCGTGCTGCACGGCGTGAGCTTCGATCTCGCGCCGGGGCGCATCTACGGTTTGCTCGGCGAGAACGGCGCGGGCAAGTCGACGCTGATGAAAATCCTCGCGGGCTACGAGACGGCCACCGAGGGCACGGTGCTTGTCGACGGCCACGCGCAGCGCTTTGACGGCTCGCGCGATGCGGAAGCAGCGGGCATCGTGTTGATTCATCAGGAGTTCAATCTCGCCGAGCATCTGACGATCGCGCAGAACATGTATCTCGGTCACGAGAAGCGCAAGGGCATGTTCGTCGACGACACGGCGATGCGCAGCGAAGCGAAGCGCTATCTGGAGCAGGTCGGCCTGCACAAGCACCCGGACACGAAGGTGCGCGATCTGATCGTCGCGGAAAAGCAGATGGTGGAGATTGCGAAGGCGCTGTCGCGGCGCGCGCGGCTGCTCATCATGGACGAGCCGACGGCGACGCTCACGCCGTCCGAAACCGAGCGCCTGTTCGCGCTGATGACGAAGCTCAAGGCCGACGGCGTGACCATCGTCTATATCTCGCACAAGCTCGACGAGGTCGAGCACATCACCGACGAAGTGATCGTGATGCGTGACGGCCGCTTTGTCGCGCGCAGCGAGACGGCGCTGCTGGCGCGTCAGCAGATGGCGAACCTGATGGTGGGGCGCGAGCTGTCCGACATGTTCCCCGACAAGACGCCGCCTGCGCAGAACGCGCCGATCGCGCTGCACGTGCAGCATCTGAGCGTGCCCGAGTGGGTTGACGATCTGAGCTTCGACGTGCGCGCGGGAGAAGTGTTCGGCTTTGCGGGGCTGGTCGGCGCGGGGCGTACGGAGGCGTTCGAGGCGATCATCGGATTGCGCGAGCGCACCTCGGGCACGATCGAAATCGCCGGACGCAAGGCCGCTCTGCACAGCCCGCGCGACGCGATGCGGCGAGGTCTCACGTATCTGAGCGAAGACCGCAAGGGCAAGGGGCTGCATGTGAACCTGAGCCTGCAGGACAACCTGACGCTGATGACGCTCGAACGCTATGCGAAGCCGCTGCTCGATCTGAAGGCGGGCCGCGACGCGCTGACGAAAGCCGTCCGCGAGTTCGGCATCCGCACGGGCGATCTGGGCAGCCGCGCGCGCATGCTGTCGGGCGGCAACCAGCAGAAGCTCGCGCTGGCCAAGTTCCTGCAGCCGAATCCGGATGTGATCGTGCTCGACGAACCGACGCGCGGTGTCGATATTGGCGCGAAACGCGACATCTATTTTCTGATTCACCGGCTTGCGTCCGAAGGGCGGGCCGTGGTCGTCATTTCATCCGAACTGATCGAGCTGATCGGGCTGTGCCATCGCGTCGCGGTGATGCGCGCGGGGCGCCTGCAGGCGACGCTCGGCCTCGACCATCTGACTGAAGAGGAGTTGATCGCACATGCGACCGGCACACACTGACACTGCGCCGGCAGGGCGCGCGATGCGGATCGCGCATCGATTGCATGGGCTTGGGCCGCTGGCGGGGCTGATCGTGTTGTGCATTGCGGGGACGCTGCTGAATCGCGATTTCGCGACTGTCGACAACATGATGAATGTGCTGACGCGCACCTCGTTCATCGGGATCATTGCTGTCGGTATGACGTTCGTGATCATTTCAGGTGGGATTGATCTTTCTGTTGGGTCGATGGCGGCGTTGATTGCGGGCAGCATGATCTGGTTGATGAATGCGCTTGCCGCTGCGCCGGGCGGGCATGCGTTTGCGCCGCTGACTATTGTGCTGATCGGGATTGCGAGTGCGTTCGTGCTGGGTGGCGCGTTTGGATGCGCGCATGGGTTGTTGATCACGAAAGGGCGGATCGAGCCTTTTATTGTCACGCTGGGGTCGCTGGGTATTTTTCGCGCTGTGTTGACGTGGCTTGCGGACGGCGGTGCCTTGACGCTCGATAACAATCTTTCCGATCTCTATGGGCCGGTCTATTACGCGAGTCTGTTCGGGGTGCCTGTGCCGATCTGGGTGTTTCTCGTCGTCGCGGCGGGCGGTGCGGTCATTCTTAACCGCACGGCGTTTGGGCGGCATGTGCAGGCTATTGGCTCCAATGAGCAGGTTGCACGATATGCCGCGATTCGCGTTGATGTCGTGAAGATCGTTACTTATGTGCTGCTTGGGGTTTGTGTCGGCGTGGCGACGGTTTTGTATGTGCCCAGGCTTGGGTCTGCTACGCCCACTACTGGGCTTTTGTGGGAGTTGGAGGCGATTGCCGCCGTTGTGGTTGGCGGGACCGCGCTCAAAGGCGGGGAAGGGAGAGTTGTTGGCACCGTGATCGGTGCGGTTCTGCTTTCTGTGATTGCCAATATTCTTAATCTCACTAGCATTATTAGTGTCTATCTGAATGCTGCTGTGCAGGGGATTGTGATTATTGTTGTTGCGTTTTTGCAGAGGGGGCGGAGATGAATGAGGGCGTGGTTTTGCCTTTGCCTTTGCTTTTGCTTTTGCTTTTGCTTTTGCTTTTGCGGCGGCAGGGTGGGCTGCTTTCGCTTTCGCTTTCGC
>NZ_JAGUUD010000171.1:0-12757 GCF_020177535.1 Paraburkholderia sp. XV
CCCGCACAGGGGCGACGCCTGAAGCGAGCTAACGTAACGCGGATGCCAGCGAAAAGCTCAAAACACACGAACGGCGACGCTTGAAGCAAGCTAACCATTCGCGAATGCCAGCGAAAGCAAAAGCAAATCGCAGATGCCAGCGCAAAGGCAAACGCCCAGGGGCGACGCGTGAAGCGCGCTAACGAATCGCGGATGCCAGCGAAAGCAAAAGCAAACACCCCCAACCCTGCGCAGCAAAAGAAAAACAACTCACCGCGACCGCGGTGCAAAAATATCCGCGCCCAATGAAGAACAGCGCTCCAGCAGACGCGCCAGTCTGCCTTGCAACGCCACGGGATGCGTCGTCAACGAAAGCCTTGCCGGCATGTTGCCGTCCGCACTGATCCAGACGCGCTCCCCGCGATGCAGCCGGAACGTCTCGCCGATCTGCAACCAGTGGTCGTACGGCGACGCCGCGCGCGTCAACCACACGCGCGCGCCTTGCACGAGAAGCTCCGTGTTCGCATCGACGCGCCACGACATCGTCGCGCCAGGTTGCACTTCAAAGTGGACGACGACTCTCGGCAAACGCTCTTCGTGTGAGCGCGCAAAGCAAAGTGATTCGTCATCGGTGAACTGCTGACAAGCCTTGTCCATCATGCACTCCGTCAATTGAGCCAGAGGCCGGAAGGCTTACCCAAAACAAAAGGCCCCTTCCGTTTCCGGCGGGGCCTTGGGATCGATTCGCTGACTGCTGCAGTTACTAACGCACGCACGCTCCCATAGGCCCGCCGCGATGGCGTGCCAGACGGTTTTTAATGACGTAGGCGTTGGTGATGAGGGTCAGCATGCATTCGAGTTTGTCTTGACGTCGATGTGTTGTCAACCAGTTTTGTCGCACGTGTTGCATCGTCATGGCATCGCCCTCGCATTGGAAACGAACGTTCGCATGCTCATGCGCGCACCTCGGCCAGTTCTTCGGCATCGCGCGATTCGAGCCGCGCGGCGCATCGGTCTGCGCGCACGGTGTGCCATTGCGTGACTTCGCGCGGGCGCACCAGCAGGTCGGCGAGCGCCTCGTGATAGCCGCGACGGTACGGACGATGAATCTGCTCTTCGCTTTCGTTGTCAGGGCTTTCCCACGTCTCATAGAGCATCAGCCGACACGGCGAATCAGGATCGCGATGCAGCACCGCCTCACGAAAATCGCGCTCGCCGCGCATCGCGTCGAGTACGCCGTCGAGCAGCGACATGAAGCGTTCGAGCTTGTCGGGCAACACCTGAAAGCGAACTACGTAGGTCACGCACATTCCGCACACTCCTGAAGATCTTCGTCTATAACTACCTTTATACTCGGCAATAACTGACAACCCATGTCATGAATTAGAAGGGAGCGAAAAAATTGGCGACGAGCCGACTCGTTTCGATGCTGTTGATGCTCCAGGTCAAAGGCCGCGTGACCGCACAGGCACTCGCCGACGAATTCAACGTGTCGATCCGCACCGTGTATCGCGACATCGACCAGTTGAGCGCGGCGGGCGTGCCCGTTTACGCGGATCGCGGGCCGGGCGGCGGCTTCGCATTGCTCGACGGTTATCGCGCGAAACTGACGGGCATTACGAAGGCCGAAGCGGAAACGCTGTCGATTGCGGGGCTGACGGGCGCCGCGTCCGATCTCGGCCTGTCGGAGCAGTTGCGGGCCGCGCAGCTGAAGCTCGTCACCGCGCTGCCCGACGCCGCGCCCGATACCTCGCGCATCGGCTCGCGGGTGCATATCGATCCCGTCGGCTGGTATCAGCGGCCCTCGCCGACACCGTGGCTGACCGTGCTAGCGGGCGCCGTGTGGGAACAGAAGCGCATATCGATGCAATACCGAACGTGGAACGCCAGCAGCGAAAACGAGGCCGTGCGCGTGCGCGATCCGCTCGGGCTGGTGCTCAAGGGCGGCGAATGGTACCTGGTCACGCGCGTGCGCACGCAGTTGCGCACGTATCGCGTGTCGAGCATCACGCAGCTCACGGTGCACGACGAAACCTTCGAACGCCCGGAAGGGTTCGATCTGCGCGACGAGTGGAGCGCGGCCGTTGCTTCGTTCGAAACGAGCCTGCTGAAGCACACCGCGCGTCTACGGCTTTCGCCAGAAGGCATGACGCGTCTGCACTGGCTCGGCGCGGCGGCCGTCGAACAGGCGCAGATCGCGCCGCCTTCGGCGCAGGACGGTTGGCAGGAAGTGACCTTGCCCGTCGAGCAACTCGGCTACGCCGCCGAGCAGTTGCTCGGTCTGGCGGGTCATGTCGAAGTGCTCGACCCGCCGCAATTGCGCGAGCGCCTGCGCAAGCTCGGCGAGCAGATTGCGACGCTCAACGCGGGTTGACCGCGGCCGTTCAACGCATCAACTCCGATGCGGCCCGACGATCCCCAGTTTCGCAATCCGCCGGTACAGCGTCGCGCGCGACATGCCGAGTGCTTCGGCTGCCGCGTTCGGTCGCCAGTGATGCTGCGTGAGCGCATCGACAATACGCGCGCGCTCGTCGTCGAGGCCGGCGAGCGCGGCATGCGGCGCGGCTTCGTCGGGCGCGAGCAAGGCCGCCAGATCGGGCGACACGTGGCGCAATTCGACGCGCGTCGCATCGCACACGGCGCACGCGTAGCGCAGCACGTTGCGCAATTGCCGGATATTGCCCGGCCACGAAAAACGCGCAAGCCGCTCGGCAAGGCGCGCATCCAGCGTGAGCACATGTCCCGCGCTTTGTGCTTCTTCGTCGAACACCGCACGCACGACGTCCAGCACATCGGCGCGCTCGCGCAGCGGCGGCATGTGGAGCGTCGCGCCGCTCAGCCGGTAGAACAGGTCTTCGCGGAACGTGCCTTCGTCGACCATGCGCGCGAGATCGCGGTGCGTCGCGCAGATGACGTCGATATCGACGCGCACGGGCGCATCGCTGCCGAGCGGCAGCACTTCGCCTTCGGCGAGCACACGCAAGAGGCGCGTTTGCAGATTGAGCGGCATGTCGCCGATTTCATCGAGGAACAGCGTGCCGCCGTTCGCCTGCGCGATCTTGCCGCGCGCGCCGCGGCTGCGCGCACCCGTGAACGCGCCGGGCGCGTAGCCGAACAGCTCGCTTTCGATCAGTGAATCGGGGATCGCGCCGCAATTCACGGCGACGAACGGTTTGGCGCGCCGCGCGCCCGACGCATGCAGCGCCTGCGCGAACACTTCCTTGCCCACGCCCGTTTCGCCGAGAATCAGCACGGGCAGATGCTTGCCCGCGATGCGCAGCGCGACTTCCGCATTGCGCGCGATGCGCGAGTCGCGGCTGTGCAGGAAACGGCTGATGGCGTCGAGGCTCGTGTCGGCGTGCGCATCGGATGACGCGTTGACGGCGCTCGCCGAAGACACGACAGGTGCAACGCGCGACGTGCGCTTGAGCGGTGCGCGAATCCGCGCATACAACACGGCGCCCGTGGCGCGCAGGCGCAGCGGCACGATCGTATCGGTGCGCGCGACATCGTGTAGATGGACGGCGGACGTATCGAAGATTTCGTCGACGTGACGCGGCCCGCTCAAGCCCGCGATGCATTCCTGCGCCTTGCGATTCGACGCGGCGATGTTGCCGCATTCGTCGAAGGCGATCAGTACTTCCGGCTGCGCTTCGACGAAATTGCGGCTCTGGTGGCCGAAGATCACCCAATGCTGCGCAGTCTGGTTGAGGAAGTAGCCGTCTTCGATCAGCGCGGCACTCTGGCGTACCAGCTGAAACACGAGCCGCTGGCTGTCGCGGTTGTCGGGCGATTGCACGGCGGACGCATCGAGCACGCCGATCAGTTCGCCCGTCAGCGAGAAGATCGGCGACGCGCTGCACGTGAGCGTCGTAAACGCCGCGCGAAAGTGATCGGTCTTGTGCACGGTGATGGGCGCGAGATCCGTCAGCACGTTCGCAACGCCGCACGTGCCTTCCTCGCGTTCCGACCAGCATGAGCCGATGTAAAGACCGGCATGCTTGAAGTCGCCGCGCCGGTCGCGGTCGATACGGTAATCGATCGTGACGCCGTGCGCGTCGGTGAGCATCACGCAGTAGTCGGCCACGCGGATCATGTCGTGCAGACGCGTGAGGCACTGACCCGACGCGCGCAGAAACGCTTCTTCCTTGCCTTGCACTTCGCGCAGTTCGGACGTGGTCAGCACGCGCGGCCCGATCACCGAACTGGGATCGAGCTGGTATTGCTCATACGAACGCTGCCACGACGACACGAGACGCGACGAATTGGCAGGCGCGGGCAGGCGGCCTTCGATGGCGCCGCGCACGCGGTCGACGTGCTGCGTTTGAGAGACGTAAGGCATGGTCGGCTCCCGTCTATAACGGACGATACGGGTGGATTGATCGCGCTGGTGCCTGCGGTGCTGCCTTCGGCCGGACCTTCTTGTAGCACATCCCGTTCGCGCAATCACACTGCATTGCAGCACGCGAGACGCCTGAGACGAACGTCTCACCCATGCGTGAGACAGCCGTGAGACGCGTATCGTTCGATGCCGCAATGCATGCGCGTCGCGTTGCCGCGCGCTGAGTGCGGTGAGAGGCGCGATGTGCGTCATGTGCACCGCGTCATGCGACGCGAGTAGTGCGCGCGTCGACGCGTTTCACATTCCACGCAAGCCTTGCCACACAAGGTTCTCCGCGTTCTTTGCGGGTTCGTCGAGCAATTGGCATAGCTGTTGCAGTAATGCCCGTCACACGAATCGGCCTTGCGTGCGACCCGCAAGCCGCGCTCGACAAACACAACGGAGACAAGCCAGTGGCATCGCCCATCACCGTCGGCGTGATTGCGAACCCCGCGTCGGGTCGCGACATTCGCCGCCTCACGACGCACGCGTCCGTGTTCCCGACAGCCGAAAAGGCCAACATGGTCGTGCGTCTGATCGCGGGACTCGGCGCGCTCGGCGTCGATCGCGTGCTGACGCTGCGCGATCGCACGGGCGTTGCCGCGCTGCTGCTGCGCGCGATCGACACGCACAAGGCGACGGGCACGGCCGAGCGCTGGCCCGAAGTCGAATTCGTCGATCTGCCCATCACCGATAGCGTCGCCGATACGCACACCGGCACCGCGCATATGGTGCGCGAAGGTGTCGAGCTGATCGCCGTGCTGGGCGGCGACGGCACGCATCGCGCGGTGGCTGCGCATTGCGGCGGCGTGCCGCTGCTGACGCTGTCGACGGGCACCAACAACGCGTTTCCCGACATGCGCGAAGCGACGGTTGCGGGCATGGCGGGCGCACTGGTCGCGTCGGGCGTCGTGCCGCCCGATGTCGCGTTGACGCGCAACAAGCGGCTCGTCGTGCGTTGCGTGGCGGGGCCGAATCGCGGGCGCGAAGAGATCGCGCTCGTCGATGTGTGCGTGAGCCGTCAGCGCTTCGTCGGCGCGCGGGCCGTGTCGGAGCCGTCGGATATCGAGTCGCTGTTCCTCACGTTCGCCGCGCCCGATGGCATCGGGCTGTCGTCGATAGGCGGCGCGTGGGCGCCTGTTGAGCGCACGGCGCCGCACGGCTTGCATCTGACGTTCGCGTTGCACGACGAGGATGGCATTGCAAAGCGCGACGGTGGTCCCGATGAGATTCCCGACGGGGTGCCCATCTTCGCGCCCATTGCGCCCGGCCGCATCGATCAGGTGACGATGCGGACCTGCGAGCGCTTCGAACCCGGCGACTGGCTGCCCATCGACGCGCGCCGCGGCACGCTCGCATTCGACGGCGAGCGCGAGATCGAAATCGGGCGTGACGACCGCTACGAAATCTCGCTTGACTGGAGCGGCCCGCTGACTGTCGACGTGAGCCGCACGCTGCGTTTCTCGGCGTCGCGTCAGTTGATGCGCGAGATGGCGGGCGTTTCGATGCGAGCCCTGATGCAAGCAAAAACACACGCGAAATAAAGGGAGTTCATTCAATCAAGCGGAGCCCATCCGCACCCGTTGCCGTAACGATCGACATCATCAAGGAGACACACCATGTCAAATCAGTTGAGCAGGGAAAAACTACTGGAAGCGTACCGGCTGATGCGCACCATTCGCGAGTTCGAAGAGCGCCTGCACGTCGAGTTCGCGACGGGCGAGATTCCCGGCTTCGTGCATCTGTATGCAGGCGAAGAAGCGTCGGCCGTCGGCACGATGCTGCATCTGAACGACCGCGACTATGTGGCAACCACGCACCGGGGCCACGGCCATTGCATCGCAAAGGGCGTCGACGTGCACGGGATGATGGCCGAGATCTACGGCCGGCAGACAGGCGTGTGCAAGGGCAAGGGCGGCTCGATGCACATCGCGGATCTGTCGAAGGGCATGCTCGGCGCGAACGGGATCGTCGGCGCGGGAGGTCCGCTCGTCTGCGGCGCGGCGCTCGCAGCGAAGCTGAAGAAAACGGGCGGCGTGGGCGTGTGCTTCTTCGGCGACGGCGCGTCGAACCAGGGGACGATCTTCGAATCGATGAACCTCGCGAGCGTGTGGCGCCTGCCGGCCATCTTCGTCGCCGAGAACAACGGCTATGCGGAAGCCACGTCTTCGACATGGTCCGTCGCGTCCGACAACATCGCGGATCGCGCGAGCGGCTTCGGCATGCCGGGCGTGATCGTCGACGGTTTCGATTTCTTCGCGGTGCACGAAGCGCTAGGCGAAGCGATTGAACGCGCGCGCGGCGGCGGTGGGCCAACGCTCGTCGAAGTGAAGCTGTCGCGTTACTTCGGCCACTTCGAAGGCGATGCGCAAACGTATCGCGCGCCGGGCGAAGTGCAGAAGCTGCGCGACGAGAAGGATTGCCTGAAGCGTTTCGCGGAGCGCGTGGTGCGTGCGGAGATGCTGTCGTCCGACGATCTGGGCAAGATCGATGCGGATGTGAAGACGCTGATCGACGATTCCGTAGTAAAGGCAAAGGCCGCACCGCTGCCGACGGAAGCCGATCTGCTGACCGACGTGTACGTGTCGTATCCGTAACTCATCGAGCTTTATTCCAGGCAAACAAGGAGACAGACATGGCACGCAAGATCACATATTCTCAGGCGATCAACGAAGCACTGAGTCAGGAAATGGCGCGCGACGAAAGCGTCATCGTGATGGGCGAAGACAACGCGGGCGGCGCGGGATCGCCGGGCGAACAGGACGCATGGGGCGGCGTGCTCGGCGTCACGAAAGGGCTTTTCCACAAGTATCCGGGGCGCGTGCTCGACACGCCGATCTCGGAAGGCGGTTTCATCGGCGCAGCGGTCGGTGCGGCGGCGGCGGGCATGCGCCCCGTCGCGGAGCTGATGTTCATCGACTTCATGGGCGTGTGCTTCGATCAGATCTTCAATCAGGCCGCAAAATTCCGCTACATGTTCGGCGGCAATGCCGTCACACCCGTCGTGATCCGCACGATGCAGGGCGCCGGGTTGCGCGCCGCCGCGCAGCACTCGCAGATGCTGACGTCGCTGTTCACGCATGTGCCCGGTCTCAAAGTGGTGTGCCCGTCGACGCCCTATGACGCGAAAGGCCTGATGATCCAGGCGATCCGCGAAAACGATCCCGTCATCTTCTGCGAGCACAAGCTGCTCTACACCCGCGAAGGCGACGTGCCCGAAGAGCTGTACGCGATTCCGTTCGGCGAAGCCAACGTGGTGCGCGAAGGCGACGACGCGACCATCGTCACGTATGGCCGCATGGTGCACTACGCGACGGACGCCGCCGACCGGCTCGCGAAAGAAGGCATCAAGGCCGAGGTCATCGATCTGCGCACCACGTCGCCGCTCGACGAAGAGACGATTCTGGAAAGCCTGGAGCGCACGGGCCGCCTGGTCGTCGTCGATGAAGCGAACCCGCGTTGTTCGATCGCGGCCGATATCGCCGCGCTCGCCGCGCAGAAAGCGTTTCATTCGCTGAAGGCGCCCGTCGGGATCGTCACCGCGCCGCATACGCCCACACCGTTCTCGGGCGTGCTGGAAGACCTGTATATCCCGTCGGCGGACAAGATTGTCGCAGCCGTCAAAGCAACGCGACACTGAGCGAGGAACCGAGCAATGTCGATTCACATGATCACGATGCCCAAATGGGGCTTGTCGATGCAGCAAGGGCAGGTCAACGGCTGGTTGAAGTCGATTGGCGACACGGTGGCGAAGGGCGACGAAGTGCTCGACGTCGAGAGCGACAAGATCGCTTCGGGTGTGGAGTGCGCGTTCAACGGCACGCTGCGACGGCAGGTCGCGCAGGAGGGCGACACGCTGCCCGTCGGCGCGCTGCTCGGCGTGGTGGCCGATGAGCAGGAGGCGGACACGGACATCGATGCCGCCGTCGAAGCGTTCCAGCGCGACTTCGTGCCGCTCGCCGCCGATTCCGCCGATGCAGGGCCGCAGCCGGAGAAAGCGCAGATCGGCGGGCGCACCATTCGCTACCTGAAGATCGGCGACGGCGGCACGCCGGCCGTGCTGATCCACGGTTTCGGCGGCGATCTGAACAACTGGCTGTTCAATCACGCCGACCTCGCGGCGCATCGCACGGTGTATGCGCTGGACTTGCCAGGGCATGGCGAATCGGCGAAAGCGGTGGAGTCGGGCAGCGCCGATGAACTGGCCGACAGCGTGATCGCGTTTCTCGACGATCGCGGTATCGAACGCGCGCATTTCGTCGGGCATTCGATGGGCAGTCTCGTCGCGATGACGGTGGCAGCGAAAGCGCCGCAGCGCGTGGCGTCGCTTGCGCTGATTGCGGGTGCGGGTCTCGGTGACGAGATCAACCGCGAGTACATCGACGGATTCGTGCAGGGCAACAGCCGCAATACGCTGAAGCCGCATCTGACGAAACTGTTCGCCGACGGCTCGCTCGTCACGCGGCAGCTTGTCGAGGACATCGTCAAGTACAAGCGGCTCGAAGGCGTGGGCGAGAGCTTGCAGAAGATCGCGGCGTCGGCGTTCAGGGATGGCGCACAGCAGCGCAGCTATCGCGACCGCATCGACAGTCTCGCGCCGCGCACGCTGGTGATCTGGGGCGAACTCGATCAGATCATTCCCGCGAGCCATGCGCAAGGGCTGCCCGGCGATATCCGCGTGCATGTGCTGCCAGGCAAGGGGCATATGGTGCAGATGGAGTCGGCATCGGAGGTGAACCGCCTGCTCAACGACTTCTTCGGAGCCTGACGATGGACGCCGCGCCGCAGGTATCCGCCCACGACAGCGTCACCGCGCTCGGGCAGCACGGTTTGAGAAGCCGCGACAAGCTCGCGCGCATTCCCGTGAAGGTCGTGCCGCCCGAACCGGGCGGCGCGCTGCCGAAGCCCGCATGGCTGCGCGCAAGGCCGATGATGAGCGAGACGGTGGCGGGCATGGCGTCGATACTGCGCGAGCACCGTCTGCATTCGGTGTGCGAGGAAGCGATGTGCCCGAATATCGGCGAATGCTTCGCGCAGCGCACGGCGACGTTCATGATCATGGGCGGCGTCTGCACGCGGCGTTGCGCGTTCTGCGACGTTGCGCACGGAAGGCCGCTGCCGCTCGACCACGAAGAGCCGGCGCGGCTCGCCGATGCCGTCGCTGCGCTGGGGCTGCGATATGTGGTGATTACGTCGGTGGATCGCGACGATCTGCGCGATGGCGGCGCGGCGCATTTTGCGCGCTGCGTTGCGCTATTGCGCGAGCGCGTGCCGGGGATACGTGTCGAGGTGTTGACGCCGGATTTTCGCGGACGCGTCGAGCGGGCGCTCGACGCGTTGTCGGCGGCGTGGCCGGATGTTTTCAATCACAACATCGAAACGGTGCCGTCGCTGTATCGCGCGGCGCGCGCGGGCGCGGATTATCACGGGTCTTTGACGCTGCTTCGGCGGGTGAAGGAGGCGAACGCTTCAGTGGTCACGAAGTCGGGATTGATGGTCGGGCTCGGCGAAAGCGATGATGAACTTCTGCAAACCATGCGTGATATTCGTGCGCACGATGTGGACGTGCTGACGGTTGGGCAATATCTCGCGCCTTCGAGGTTTCATATGGCTGTTAAGCGCTATGTGTCGCCGGAGACTTTTGCTGTTTTCAGAGAGGAGGGGTTGAAGCTGGGGTTTCGAGAAGTCGTGTCGGGGCCGCTGGTGCGGTCTTCGTATCATGCGAATGAGACGGCGGGGTTTTGAGGGTGACAGCGGTGGCTTCTGCCTGGTAGCTAAACCACGCCCCGAGGGTCGGATTCGATCCGTTCTTCAAAGCCTTTTCGTACGACACGTCTCCCTGATCTGAACTGCGTTGCGGAAATTTCTGCAAGTGCGTTTTACGGCCGGATTCAACCCTCGAATCACGGCCTGTCCCTCGTATCATCGGTTTCCGGTCCGGTGAGCGAGGTGAATTCTTGAGATTACCAAACCATACGCAATTAACGTATAATTTCCTCATGGCGGCGACTTTCGTCGAGCTAGGCCCATTTCGCCGGTGGCGGGACGACTATCTGACGGACGACGAATATCGCGCGCTTCAGATTGTGCTGATGCAGAACCCGGAAGCAGGGGATGTCATCAGGGGAACGGGTGGGCTGCGCAAACTCCGTTTCGGCGACGCACGGCGCGGGAAGGGAAAGCGCGGCGGGCTCAGGGTGATCTACTACTACTGGGTAAAGGGCCCCGAGTTCTGGATGTTCACGCTGTACGACAAGGACGAAGCTGAAGACCTGTCGTCGAAGGAACGAGGGGTTCTCTCCGAGATGCTGAGAGAAGTCATCAAGCTTGCGAATCGATAAGCAAAAGGATGCGACATGAAACGGAATCTGTTAGCCGAATTGACGGAAGGGCTCGAAGAACTCAAGTCCGCTCACGAAGGCAAGACCACACTTCACAAGGTCAAGGTTGAGATTCGTGACAAGCTGGAAGTAACGGCCGAGGAGATCCGTGCCGTCCGCGAATCCATCAACGCGTCACAGGCGGTCATGGCACGCCGTCTGCGCGTGAACGAGCGGACCTACCAGAATTGGGAGCAAGGGAGGGCGAAACCGAACGCTCAGGCTGCCGTGCTGATCAAGCTGGTTGAAAAGCATCCTGAGACGATCCAGATGCTCGAAACCTTATGATTGACCTTGCAGAGACGAAAAAGCCCGCTTCGAGCGGGCTTTGCTATATCGCGGCACATCCGGCGCAGCGCGAAAGCGTTGCGCCGGAGCGGGCTTAAACACCGCCCATGCACATGTACTTGATCACGACATATTCGTCGATGCCGTAGTGCGAGCCTTCGCGCCCAAGCCCTGACTGCTTGACCCCGCCGAACGGCGCAACCTCGTTCGAGATCGCTCCCGTGTTGATGCCGACCATGCCGAACTCGAGCGCCTCTGCGACGCGCCAGATACGGCCGATATCGCGGCTATAGAAATACGACGCCAGCCCGAACTCCGTGCTGTTCGCCATTTCGACCACTTCCGCATCCGACGAGAAGCGGAACAGCGGCGCGAGCGGGCCGAAGGTTTCATCGCGAGCGACTTTCATGTCGGGCGTGACATCGGCGAGCACGGTTGGCTCGAAGAAGCCGTGACCGAGCGCGTGACGCTTGCCGCCCGTGACGACGCGCGCGCCTTTGCCGAGTGCGTCCTCGATATGCGATTCGACCTTGAGCACGGCGGCTTCATTGATGAGCGGGCCTTGCTGCACGCCTTGCTCGGTGCCGAAGCCGACCTTGAGTCTGGTCACGGCTGCCGCGAGTTTTTCGGCGAAGGCATCGTAGACGCTGTCGTGCACATAGAAGCGGTTCGTGCAGACGCAGGTCTGACCGCTGTTGCGGTACTTCGATGCGATAGCGCCTTCGACGGCTGCGTCGAGATCGGCGTCATCGAACACGATGAAGGGTGCATTGCCACCCAGTTCCAGCGATACCTTCTTGACGGTCGGTGCGCACTGCGCCATCAGCAGACGGCCGACTGCAGTGGAGCCCGTGAACGACAGCTTGCGTACGGTCGCGTTGCTGGTCATTTCGCCGCCGATCGGTTTCGGGTCGCCGGTAACGATGCTGAAGATGCCGGCGGGCACGCCTGCGCGTTCGGCGAGCACGGCGAGCGCGAGTGCGGAGAGCGGGGTAGCTTCAGCGGGTTTGACGACGATCGGGCAGCCTGCTGCGAGCGCCGGTCCGACCTTGCGGGTGATCATTGCGGCGGGGAAATTCCATGGCGTGATGGCGGCACAGACGCCGACGGGTTCCTTCGTGACGACGATGCGTTTGTCGTTCGCGACGGTGGGGATCGTATCGCCATAGACCCGTTTGGCTTCTTCGCCGAACCATTCGAGGAACGAGGCCGCGTAGCCGATTTCGCCTTTTGCTTCGGCGAGCGGCTTGCCTTGTTCGGTGGTGAGGATTAACGCCAGGTCGTCGGCGTTGGACAGCATCAGATCGTTCCACTTGCGGAGGATTTCTGCGCGCTGTTTGCCTGTTTTTGCCTTCCAGGCGGGCCAGGCTTTGTTGGCTGCTTCGATCGCGCGGCGGGTTTCGTGGGCGCCCATGCGTGGCACTTGCGCGATCAGTTCGCCTGTTGCCGGGTTCAGGACTTCGAAGGTCTCCTGGTTGTCGGCATCCTGCCATTCGCCATTGAGGTAGGCCTTGCTTTGCAGCAGGGAAGGGTCTTTCAATTTGCTACGCAAGTCAGTCATTTGGATTCGTCCTTTGGGGTTTTTTTGATGTCTGCGACGCTGGGTGGTTTTGGTTTTTTTGCTGGTGTCCGCGATTTGCTTTTGCTTTTGCTGGTATCCGCGATTTGTCTTTGCGCTGGCATCCGCGATTTGTTAGCGTGCTTCAGGCGTCGCCCCTGTGCGGGGCGG
>NZ_JAGUUD010000172.1:0-12639 GCF_020177535.1 Paraburkholderia sp. XV
CCCGCACAGGGGCGACGCGTGAAGCACGCTAACAAATCGCGGATGCCAGCGCAAAACTAAACCCGGCGTCGCAAGACAAAGACAGAAACAAAAACAAAGACAAAAACAAAAAAACCTACAGCAAAGTCCTCACATGCCAAAGCTCAGGAAACAACACAACATCAAGCATCTTCCGCAGATACGGAGCCCCAGCGGTCCCACCGGTGCCTTGCTTAAACCCAATAATCCGCTCAACAGTAGTCACATGCCGAAACCGCCACTGCCGAAAGGCATCTTCGAGATCGACGAGTTCCTCAGCCATCTCATACAGTTCCCAATGCTGCGAAGGATTCCGATAGACCTCAAGCCAGGCGGCTTCAACCGAAGCATCGTGTTGAGTAGGCAGCGTCCAGTCACGCTCCAGCCGTGAGGCATCAATGGCAAACCCCCGCCGCGCCAGCAAACGAACCACTTCGTCATAGAACGAAGGCGCCTCGAGTGCCGCTTTCACTTCGGCAAACACATCGGCACGATGCGCATGAGGCTTGAGCATCTGCTCATTCTTATTCCCGAGCATGAACTCCAGCTGACGATACTGATAAGACTGAAACCCCGATGAACTGCCAAGAAACGGCCGCATCGACGTATATTCCGAAGGCGTCATCGTCGACAACACATTCCACGCCTGCACAAGCTGCTCAAGAATCCGCGACACACGCGCCAGCATCTTGAACGCCGGCGGCAACTCGTCTCGATGCACTGAAGCAAGCGCCGCACGCAACTCATACAGCGCAAGCTTCATCCACAACTCGCTCGTCTGATGCTGAATGATGAACAGCATCTCGTTGTGATCCGGCGACAACGGATGCTGCGCATGCAGAATCGAACCGAGCGACAAATAATCGCCATAGCTCATCGACTTCGAGAAATCGAGCTGCGCGTCGTGCCAGCCTTCGCCCTCGTCGACGGCCATGTGCGAACCGTGCGTCTCGCGCGGCGTCGGCGTGCCGCCATGCCCGAACGGGCAGCCTTGCACGGGCTTGTCTTCCGTCATCTTCATGTGGTCGGTCATCACGCGCTCCTCAGGTCACGGCGCCGCGTGCGGCAAATTCAGGTGCACGCCAGATCTCGTGTTCCAGCACGTGCCGCAGATGCTCGACGGCATCCCATACATCGACAAAGCGCGTGTACAGCGGCGTAAAGCCGAAACGCAACACATGCGGCTCGCGATAATCGCCGATCACGCCGCGCGCAATCAGCGCCTGCATCACTTCATAACCATGCGGATGCTCGAAGCTCGCATGCGAGCCGCGTTGCGCATGCGCGCGCGGCGTCACGAGCGTGAGAGGAAATTCCTTGCAACGCGTTTCGACCAGTTCAATGAAAAGGTCCGTCAGTGCAAGCGACTTCTTGCGGATCGCCTGCATGTCGGTTTGCAGAAAAATGTCGAGCCCGCATTCGACGAGCGCCATCGACACCATCGGCTGCGTGCCGCACAAAAAGCGGCCGATGCCGTCGTCGGCGGCGTAGGTCGGGTCCATCGCAAACGGCGCGCGATGCCCCCACCAGCCCGACAACGGCTGCTCGAAGTCGCTCTGATGACGATGCGGCACCCACGCGAACGCCGGAGAGCCCGGACCGCCGTTCAGATACTTGTAAGTGCAGCCGACGGCGCAATCCGCACCAACGCCGTTCAGATCGACTGGCACGGCGCCCGCCGAGTGCGCGAGATCCCACAGCGCGAGCGCGCCCTTGTCGTGGATCAGCTTCGTCAGCGCGGCCATGTCGTGCATATAGCCGGTGCGGTAGTTGACATGCGTGATCATCGCGACGGCGACGTCGTCGGTGATCGCGGCGGGCAATTCGGACGGATCGTCGACGAGCCGCAACTCGTAACCGCGATCCAGTTGTTTGATCAGCCCTTGCGCGATGTACAGGTCGGTCGGAAAGTTGGAGCGCTCCGACACGATCACGCGGCGCTTCGGGTCGCGCTTGTCCTGCATGCGCAGTGCCGCCGACAGCACCTTGAACAGGTTGATCGAAATCGTGTCGGTGACCACGACCTCGTTGTGCGCCGCGCCGATCAGCGCCGCGAGCTTGTTGCCCAGACGCCGCGGCAGCGAGAACCAGCCGGCCGTGTTCCAGCTGCGGATCAGTCCTTCGCCCCATTCGGCGCCGATCACCGTCTGCGCGCGCTGCGCGGCCGCGGCGGGCGGCACGCCTAGCGAATTGCCGTCCAGATAGATGACGTTCGGCGCCAGCGCGAACTGGTCGCGCAACGGCGCGAGCGGGTCGGCTGCATCGAGCGCGAGTGCTTCTTCACGTTGATTCATGATGTTCGTTCAGTCGAAAGAGTGTGTTCAAGCGGAATGTCGTGGTTCAGGCAGCGCGCGCAGCACGGCGCGCACCGGGCTGGCGTCGAGCGTCGTCAGCTTGAGCGGCAGCGCGATCAGCTCGTAGTCGCCAGGCGCGACGGCATCGAGCACAATGCCTTCGAGAATCGCCATGCGATGCGCGCGGATGCGGTGATGGGCGTCCATCGTCTTCGATTCCTGCGGATCGAGCGAAGGCGTATCGATGCCGATCAGCTTCACGCCGTGCGCGGCGAGCAGATCGATCGTGTCGGGTGCGACTGCGCAGAAAGCGCTGTCCCATCTGTCGACGGGCGCTGCGCGGTAGGTGCGCAACAGCACGCGCGGCGGCACGCCGTCGAGCGACGCGGCAACATGCTCCGGACTCACCAGCGGCGCCGCGCCGATACAGTGGATCACGCGGCAGCGGCCGAGATACGCATCGAGCGGCACCGCGCCGATCGCAGCGCCATCGGCGTCGTAGTGCAGCGGCGCGTCAGTGTGCGCGCCCGTGTGCGGCGAGATCGTCAGCCGCGCGACATTGACGGGCGAGCCCGCCTCCATCCGCCACACGCGCTCGATGCCCACGGGCGTGTCGCCCGGCCAGACGGGCGTCGCCGTATCGACGGCGGGCGTGATGTCCCAAAGCGTGTCCATGCGTCTCCTATTGACCACAGTGCATGCCTGAGCGTCCTACTCTCGTCTCATGCTAGCGCCGTTGTTCTGCAACCTTCTTTGGATGATAGGCGGCATCAGACGAAATGTGCTTGCTAAAAAAACTGTTTATTTCGCCCCCTTTGGAACATAATTTGAGGCAAACGGGAAAGGGAGACCGAAAATGAACGCGATCTCACTGGACGCCACCGATTGCCGTATCTTGACGGTGCTGCAGCACGAAGGACGAATCAGCAATCTGGATCTGGCGGAGCGCATCTCGCTTTCGCCGTCCGCGTGTCTGCGGCGCTTGCGCCTGCTGGAAGAGCAGGGGGTGATCGAGCGTTATCGCGCGTGCCTGAACCGCGAAGTGCTGGGGTTTGAACTGGAAGCGTTCGTGCAGGTATCGATGCGCAACGACCAGGAGAACTGGCACGAGCGCTTCGCCGACGCGCTGCGTGACTGGCCGGAAGTGGTCGGCGCGTTCGTCGTGACGGGCGAGACGCATTATCTGCTGCGGGTGCTCGCCCACAATCTCAAGCACTATTCGGATTTCGTGCTCAGCCGTCTGTACAAGGCGCCGGGCGTTTTGGACATCCGCTCGAACATCGTGCTGCAGACGCTGAAGGAAGACTCGGGCGTGCCCGTCGCGCTGGTAACGAGCTCGAAGGCGCAACAGCCTGGCTAGCCAGCGCCGCCCGGGCGGGCGAGGAAAACCCGCCTTTCTCGCCACATGCAACGGCGCCGGCGTGTCAGCCGAGCCGTTTCAGGCCGTGAAAATCGCCGTTGTGGAAGACGAGTGGTTCGATTTCCCCCGCCCGATCGTGGACGCCGCAGCGCTCCACCTCGCCGACAAAAATCACGTGGTCGCCTTCGTCATAGCGGCTGCGGTTGTGGCATTCGAACCATGCGAGCGCACCGTCGAGCACGGGCATGCCCGTGTCGCCCGCCGCATGCGATACCCCTTCGAAGCGGTCGCCCTTGACGGTGGCAAAGCGCTTGCACAGATCGAGCTGCGTCGCGGCCAGCACATTGACGACATAATGACTGTTCGAGCGGAACACGGGCATGGAGGCCGAGCGTGTCGCGAGACTCCACAGCACGAGCGGCGGCGCGAGCGAGACGGAATTGAACGAACTGGCCGTGATCCCGATCAACGCGCCCGACGGCGCGCGTGTCGTAATGACGGTGACGCCCGTCGCAAACTGGCTGAGCGCGCGGCGAAAAGCGTCGTTGTCGAAATTGGGCGGGTTGGCGCGCTTCATCGGCGGGGGCATGCTGGCGAACGGACCGCTTCATGCAGCGACCAGAGGAAAAAAAACGGTTCGAAGGTCATGTAGAAATTTGGCGAATTGTCCCAATTTTAACTGCAATCGCAGAGGGCCAGGCGCGAGCGCGTGGCGGGACAAGGGCTGCTGCATGGTACGGATGGTGCGTGCGGGCAGCATGAATACCGAAAAGGGCGGAGTATTGGCCGGTCGGATGCGGTGAAGCATCGGGTGTCCACAGTGACTGCGGTGAGCCGACGCGGCTTTGTCCAGACGTTTTGTCCGGAACGCAAGCGTCGCGGTGAGCCAATTCAAGGAGCGAGCATGAGTCAGTCAGTCGAGACCGCCACGCTGGGCGGCGGGTGTTTCTGGTGTCTGGAGGCGGTGTATCTGGGCGTCGATGGGGTGACGTCGGTGGAATCGGGGTATGCGGGCGGGCAGGTCGACAATCCGTCGTACGAGCAGGTGTGCGACGGCGACACCGGGCACGCCGAAGTCGTCAACGTCGAGTTCGATCCGGCGCGCATTACGTACCGCGAGATCCTCGATATTTTCTTCGCGATCCATGATCCGACCCAGCTCAACCGTCAGGGAAACGATGTCGGCACGCAATACCGGTCGGTGATCTTCACCCACTCGGACGCGCAGCGCGAGACGGCACTGCAGGCGATCCGCGAGATCGGCGCCGAAGGCATCTACGACGGCCAGATCGTCACGCAGGTGCTGCCGCTCGACGGCAACTATTTTCCTGCCGAGGCGTATCACCAGAACTACTTCGCGCAGCATCCGGATCAGGGCTATTGCGCGTTCGTCGTGGCGCCGAAGGTGGCGAAGTTCCGGCAGAAGTTCGCGCATCGGATCAAGGCCGGCGCGTGAGCGCGGGCTGATTTCCGCGCGTGAGGTAACCTGAGGTAACCGTTTGCGCGGCGCAGGTCCTAAGCGGACTGCGCCGCGTTTTCTTGTTGCGCGGCGCACAGCCGTTCGCACGCAGCCGCGATTTGCGCCGCGAGCTTCACGCAGGTCAGCGGTGCGGAACCTTCGGCCTTGTTGTTCGCGGCGATCAGCACCGGCTGGCCGGCAATCGCGTAACGTGCGGCCAGTTCGGCGAGCGCGGTGCGGGTGTCGGGGTCTTCGTCGACGAGTTTGTCGAACGGTTCGTACTTCGCTTTTGCCTGCTCGTACTTGAAGCCGCCGTGCAGGCTCCAGCGCACGATCAGCGGCCCTGACGGCGCGTCATCCAGCATCGCGAGCGCGGCGGCCTGCCGCGACGGATCGGGCATCCGCGCGTGAATGCCGACGCAATACCGCACGCCCGTCGCCTTCAGCGCACGAATCAGGCGCGGCGTCAGCAACGACGCATCGCGGATTTCGACGGCGTAGCAGGTATCGCCTTCGAGCGGCGGCAGCGCCGCCAGGAAGGCCGTCAGCCGGTCGACGAAGAGAGCCGGCCGCGCGAGCATTTCATTGGGCAGCGGCGAGAACTGGAACACGAGCGCCCCCGCCTTCGCGCCCAGGCCGTCGATGCAAGGCCGCACGAATTCGTCGATGGCCAGTTGCGCGTTCAGAAAGCAGGGATTCTCCGATACCGGCTCGCCGCGCTCGGCGCGCACCGTGGCGTCGGTGACGAGCGCGGGCGCCTTCACGATGAAGCGAAAATGGTCCGGCACCTGCTGCGCGTAACGCAGATAGTCGGTGAGCGTGAGCGGCGCGTAAAACGAGCGGTCGATGCTCACCGTGCGCAGCAGCGGATGCGCGCCGTAAGCGGTGAGGCCGTCGCGCGACAGCTTGCTGTTGCTGTAGTCGTCGCCGTAGACGATGCCTTTCCAGCCCGGAAAGGACCATGTCGAGGTGCCGAGATGCACTTGCGGCGGCAACTGGCTGGCGAGCTGCGTGAGCTGTTCGGAAGGCGGCGCGGCGAGGACGCCGCGGGCGCGGCGTGTTTTCGGCGGCGCTTCGCCGGTCGCGGCCGCCGTTTCGGACGAAGCGTTGGGCGCAGAGGCAACGGCGACCGCCGCCTGCTCGACGGGATTGCCGAACATGTCGAGTTGCACGGTGCCGTCGGGTGCCGCTTCTTCTTCCATCGATCCGTTACGAGAGACGTTGCGCTGACGCGGATGAACGACGTCCGCTCCGGGCCGATGCATGAGCGCAACGGACCCGAAGCGGGAACAGCCCGCGATTCTACAGCGCCTTCTCGTACATGAAGCGGCGCGACCAGGGCAGCGTCGTGGCGCTGCGGCCAGCCTTGCGGCACACCACCTGATAGATCGACACGTCGTCGTTCTCGAACGCATACGCGCAGCCCGCGAGGTACACGCGCCAGATGCGAAATTTCTCGTCCTCGACGAGTGTCTTCGCTTCGGCCGCTCTTGCCTCGAAGTTCTCGGCCCAGATGTCGAGCGTGCGCGCGTAATGACGGCGAAGGCTTTCAACGTCGAAAGCTTCGAGCCCGCCACGCTGCATCGATTCGAGCGCGAGGCTGATATGCGGCAGCTCGCCGTCGGGGAACACGTATTTGTCGATGAACTCGCCGCCGCCCAGCGCTGTTTCGCCGCTGTCGTAATCGGTCGACGTGATGCCGTGATTCATCGCGATACCGTCGTCGGTGAGCAGGTCGTGGATCTTCTGAAAGTAGCCAGGCAGGTTCTTGCGGCCCACGTGCTCGAACATGCCGACGCTCGTGATGCGGTCGAACTGCCCTTGCACGTCGCGATAGTCCTGCAGGCGGATTTCGATCTGGCCTTCGAGTCCTGCGTCCTTCACGCGCTGCGTCGCGAGATTGAACTGGTTCTGCGACAGCGTCACGCCCACGCACTTCGCGCCGAACTTCTGCGCCGCGCGCAGCACGAGCGCGCCCCAGCCGCAGCCGATGTCCAGCAGACGCTGGCCCGGCTGCACCTGGATCTTCGTCAGGATGTGATCGATCTTCTTGATCTGCGCGGTGGCGAGGTCTTCGTCGCCGTTCTCGAAATACGCGCACGAGTACACCATGTTCTCGTCGAGCCACAGCTTGTAGAACTCGTTCGAGACGTCGTAGTGATACTGGATCGCCTTCTTGTCCGAGGTTTTCGTGTGATTGAAATAGCGCCGCACGCGCGCGAGCTTGCTCGCATTCGTGACCGTGCTGCGCGCAAGCGAATAGCTGATGTCGATGATGTCCGACAGCTTGCCTTCGATGTCGATCTTGCCCTTCACGTACGCCTCGCCCAGATTGTCCAGGCTCGGTTCGAGCAAAAGCGGCAGCGCGGACGCGCTATTCACTTTCAGCGTGACCTGCGGCGCGGCGAACGTGCCGAAGTCATGTTGCTGGCCATCCCATAGCACCAGGCGCGCCGGAAGATTGGCCTTCGTTTTTACTTCTTCTACCCACTGCGCCAGCTTCTTCTCCCAGAACATGTGATTTCTCCGTGTCCAATGAATCAAAGCAAAGCCTGTCGAACCACAGTGCGCAGCGCGCGAGCCGGCCTTGGCCGCGCTGTTTGATGTCGAGCCGCGCGCACGCGATTCTGCCGTCGGCGCGACGCGTCATGCAACGTGAAGCAGGACGGGCCGCGCGCCGGTGTATTGATGTGTCAGGGCGACAGACGGGCGATCGTCCAGTCGGCGCTGCCGCTACGCGTGTAGAGCAGCCGGTCGTGCAGACGTGAGGGCCGTCCTTGCCAGAATTCGATTGCGTCGGGAATCAGGCGGTAGCCGCCCCAGTGCGGGGGCCGGGGCGGATTGTCCCCGTATTGTGCAATGAATTCGCGTTCCCGCGCTTCCAAAGCGGCACGGCTTTCAATCACCTTGCTCTGCTCCGACGCCCATGCGCCGATGCGTGAGCCGACAGGACGCGATGCGAAGTACGTGTCGCTTTCGGCGTCGCTCGTCTTGACGACGGTGCCCTCGACGCGCACCTGGCGCTCGAGTTCGATCCAGTAGAAAAGCAGGCTTGCGTATGGGTTCTGTGCGAGTTCGAGGCCCTTGCGGCTCTCGTAGTTCGTGAAGAACACGAACCCGCGTTCGTCGACCCCCTTGATCAGCACGATGCGCGCCGAAGGCCGGCCGCGCGGGTCGACTGTCGCAAGCGTCATCGTGTTCGGTTCAGGGAGTTGCGCGTCGACAGCCTGTTTGAACCATACGTCGAACTGACGGAACGGGTTCGGGTCGGCGTCGGCAATGTCCAGCGAACCGAGCGAATAGTTTTTGCGGAGATCGGCAAGAGTGCTCATGTTTTTATGCAAGCGCTACAGTGTGGGGCCAGTATAGCGAAGGACAAAGTTTTCTGCGTTGAGGCGTGTCGTGCGGGCAGCGCGTTGAAGCGCCCGACGCCGCGATCCGCGGGCGTGTGCCGTCGCGATCAGGCAAAATAGCGGGTTGAACGCATGCAGATATCCGCAGGATATCGCAATGCCGTAGTCCGAATCCGCGAAGCTACCCATCATGTCCACGCCTCTCGTCACCGAGCATTCCGATATTACTACCGACTCCAGCGCGCATGAAACCGCCGACCGCGCCCGGCGTTTCGGCGGCGTCGCGCGCCTGTACGGCGCGCCGGCGCTGGCCGCGTTCGAGCGCGCGCACGTTGCCGTGATCGGCATTGGCGGCGTCGGTTCGTGGGCGGCGGAAGCGCTCGCGCGCACGGCGATCGGCCGGATCACACTGATCGATCTCGACAACGTCGCCGAGAGCAACACGAACCGGCAGATTCACGCGCTCGACGGCAACTACGGCAAGCCGAAAGTCGATGCGATGGCCGAGCGCATCCGGCTGATCGATCCGCAGTGCGAGGTGCGCGTGATCGAAGATTTCATCGAGCCGGACAACTTCGACAAGGTACTGGGCGGCGGCTTCGACTACGTGGTCGATGCAATCGACAGCGTGCGCACGAAGACGGCGCTGATCGCGTGGTGCGTCGAGCACAAGCAGCCGTTGATCACGGTCGGCGGCGCGGGCGGCCAGCTCGATCCGACGCGGATCCGTATCGACGACCTCGCGCAGACCATTCAGGACCCGCTGCTGTCGAAAGTGCGCGGCCAGTTGCGCAAGCAACATGGCTTTCCGCGCGGGCCAAAAGCGAAGTTCAAGGTGAGCGCGGTGTATTCCGACGAGCCGCTGATCTATCCCGAAGCGGCTGTGTGCGATATCGACGAAGAAGCCGAGCACGTCCCGACGTCGCCCGGTCATCATGGCCCGGTGGGATTGAACTGCGCGGGCTTTGGGTCGAGCGTGTGCGTGACGGCGAGCTTCGGCTTCGCGGCTGTGGCGCACGTGCTGCGCGCGCTGGCGAAGAGCGCGGCCTGAAGCACAACGGCTGAGGCGGCTTCGCCTGAATGAAAAAAACGCGGCACATGGCCGCGTTTTTTCATGGTGGGGCGAAAACGATCAGTTCAACGACGCACTCAGCTTGCGGCGCCATTTCGCCACCAGTTCCGGCTGATGCGCAGCGAGATCGAACACGGACAGCATCGTCTTGCGGCCGATGTCTTCGCGGAACGTGCGGTCACGCGTGACGATGGCAAGCAGATGCTCGAGCGCCGGGTCGTACTTGCGCCGCGCAATCAACGCGCTGGCCAGATCGAAGCGCGCTTCGAGGTCGTCGGGATTGCTGGCGACGGCGGCTTCGAGGGCATCCGTGGGCGGCAGGTCGGCGGCGGCGTCGACGGCATCGAGCCGCGTCTTGATTGCGTTGTAGCGCGCGTCGATGCCCTGCGTCGTTTTAGGCGACAGCAGATCGTTTTCCTTCTGTGCTTCTTCGGTGCGGTTGTCTTCGAGCAGCAGTTCCATCAGATCGAGCCGTGCTTCGTCGAAACCCGGGTCATAGGCGAGTGCCGCCTTCAGCGCGTCGTACGCATCTTCGCGGCGGCCTTCGGCGATCGCAATCGCCGCTTGCGCGCGCGATGCTTCCGCGCCGTCCGGCACGAGACGGTCGAGGAACTGGCGCAACTGGCCTTCCGGCAGCACGCCGATGAATTGATCGACAGGCCGTCCGTCCGCGAAGGCGACGACGTGCGGAATGCTGCGCACCTGGAAATGCGCGGCCAGTTCCTGGTTTTCGTCGACGTTCACCTTCACGAGCCGCCATTTGCCCTCGTACTCGGCTTCGAGCTTTTCGAGCATCGGGCCGAGCGTCTTGCACGGTCCGCACCACGGCGCCCAGAAGTCGACGAGTACGGGCGCGAGCATCGATGCGCTGATGACGTCCTTTTCGAAAGTGGCGAGGGTGGTGTCCATTGCTATCTCTTCCTTGGATCGGTACGCGGGATATATGGGGGCGGCCTGAGTCGTTTCAATGCAAGGCCTGATCGGGCCTATGGTGCTGCTGCGCCGCTCCCCGCGGATGCTCCCAGTCTAGCGCGGCTTGCGCTTGGGCAGCGGGATCCATTCGGTCTCGCCGGGCACCTTGCCCATTTCCTGGTTCGTCCACGCGAGCTTCGCGCGCTCGATCTTCTCGCGCGAACTCGCGACGAAATTCCATTCGATGAAGCGCTCGCCGTCCAGCTTCTCGCCGCCGAGCAGCATCACCGTCGCGCCTTGCGCGCTGGCGAGCGTCACGGTTTCGCCGGGCGTGAGCACGGCCATCGACGCGGCTTCGAGCGGCTCGCCGTCGAGCGACAGGTCGCCGTCGACGAGATACACGCCGCGTTCGTCGTGCTCCGGTTCGAGCGCGAGCACGCTGCCCGGCGAGAAATGCGCGGCGGCGTACAGCGTGCCCGAGAAGGTGCGCGCCGGCGACGTCTTGCCGAACGACGTGCCCGCGATGATGCGCAGCGTGACGCCGTTGCGCTCGATTTCCGGCAGCGTGGCACCCGGGTGATGTTCAAACGACGGCTCGACGTCTTCGTCGGCGAGCGGCAGCGCGACCCAGGTCTGGATGCCGTGTACCGTCGAGCCATTCGTGCGGTCGGGTTCGGGCGTGCGCTCGGAATGAACGATGCCGCGTCCTGCCGTCATCCAGTTGACGTCGCCGGGAACGATCTTCTGTTCGGAGCCGAGGCTGTCGCGATGCATGATCGCGCCTTCGAACAGATAGGTGACGGTCGCGAGTCCGATATGCGGATGCGGGCGCACGTCGAGCCCGGTGCCGGCGGGCAGCGTGGCGGGGCCCATGTGGTCGAAGAAGATGAACGGGCCGACGAGACGCGCGGCCATGGCGGGCAGCACGCGCCGCACGGCCAGATTGCCGATGTCGCGGACGTGGGGCTTGAGAACCGCTTTGATCGATGAGGGCATGACGGGCTCAGTTGGTGGGGACAGGACGGATCATTTTACTGCCCGTGCCGGTTGCATGTGTCGGAGGGCTCGGGTCGCGGAACGATTCGTCCCGGTCGAAGCGGGCAGTGCATCCGCCGCCGCTCGGCTACACTCTCATGCTCTGATACAGGCAAAAACAGGAATGCAGATGTCACCAAAAGACCTGCTGCTGGCGCTGGTCGTCGTCGTGGCGTGGGGTGTGAACTTTGTCGTGATCAAGGTTGGGCTGCATGGCGTGCCGCCGATGCTGCTCGGCGCACTGCGCTTCACGCTCGCCGCTTTTCCCGCTGTGTTCTTTATCAAACGGCCGCGGATGCCGTGGCGCTGGCTGATTGCCTATGGCGCGACGATCTCGCTCGGGCAATTCGCGTTTCTGTTTTCGGCGATGTATGTCGGCATGCCAGCCGGGCTGGCGTCTTTGGTACTGCAGGCGCAGGCGTTCTTTACGCTCCTGTTTGCGGCTTTGTTTTTGCATGAGCGCTTTCGTTTGCAGAACGTGCTCGGGCTCGTTGTCGCGGCGATCGGGCTTGCTGTGATCGGTATGCAGGGCGGGGCCGCGATGACGCTTGCCGGGTTCGTTCTCACGCTGTGCGCGGCCGTGATGTGGGCGCTCGGTAATATCGTCACCAAGAAAGTCGGTAAGGTCGATCTGGTGGGTCTGGTCGTGTGGGGCAGTTTGATTCCGCCTGTGCCGTTCTTCGTGCTGTCGTATCTGCTCGAAGGGCCGCAGCGGATCGAGGCGGCATTGACAGGCATCGGCGCTTCGTCGGTGTTCGCGATCGTTTATCTCGCGTTTGTGGCTACGCTGGTTGGGTATGGGCTTTGGAGCCGGCTGTTGTCGAGATATCCGGCTGGGCAGGTCGCGCCGTTTTCGTTGCTCGTGCCGATTGTTGGGCTGGCGTCGGCTTCGGTGTTGCTAGGTGAGTCGTTGTCGGGTGCGCAGATTGCGGGCGCGGTTTTGGTGATGGTCGGGCTTGGGGTTAATGTGTTTGGTGGGTGGGTGGTGGAGAGGTTTTCTCTCGCGCGGTGAGTTGCTGTTTTTTTGTCTGCGACGCTGGGTGGTGGTGGTTGTTGTGCGGGCGGGTTGGTTTTCTGGGCCTTTGCGCTGGCATCCGCGATGCGTTATCTAGCTTCAAGCGTCGCCCCTGTGCGGG
>NZ_JAGUUD010000173.1:0-12594 GCF_020177535.1 Paraburkholderia sp. XV
GCACAGGGGCGACGCCTGAAGCTAGATAACGCATCGCGGATGCCAGCGAAAAGGCAAATCGGCGGATGCCAGCACAAACAACAAGCACACCACCCCAAAGCCTGCGCAGCAAAAAAACAAAAGCCGCGTGACACACAAATCACAACGGCTTCGCCAAACAAAAAAAACCCTACCCGAACCTACCCCTTAGGAACATCCTCCTCATCCTGCTCCTTAAAAACCTTATCAGCCAGATGAAAAGCAGAATTCGCGGCCGGCACGCCACAATAAACAGCAGTCTGCAACAGAACTTCCTTAACCTGCTCCCGCGTCACCCCATTATTCCGCGCCGCGCGCAAATGCAGTACAAGTTCCTCGCTGCGATTCAGCGCGACCATCATCGCAATAGTCAGCAAACTCCGCGTATGCCGCGGCAGCCCCTCGCGAGTCCAGATCTCACCCCACGCATACCGCGTGATGAAGTTCTGAAACTCCTCCGTCACCTCAGTGCGATTCGCCAGCGACCGGTCCACATGCGCATCGCCCAGCACCGCGCGGCGCACGCCCATGCCCGCTTCGTATCGTTGATCGTCGTTCATCGCTGCCCCTTCAGAAAATCGAGCACGGTCTTCGTGAACACGTCGGAAACTTCGATGTTCGAGATATGCGAAGCATCCAGTTCGACATAACGTGCGCCCGGAATCGACGCCGCCAGCTCGCGGCCTTGCGCAGGCGTCGCGGCAAGATCATGCGTGCCCGAAATCACCAGCGCTGGCGCCTTGATACCGGGCGCTTCAGGACGCAAATCCGTCGCATTGATCGCTTCGCAGTTCAGCGCGTACCCTTCCTTGTCGGTGTGCACAAAAACGTCGCGAACATAGTTGAACACCAGCGGCTCGCGTGCAACGAACTCCGCCGTGAACCAGCGCGGCAACACGGCATCCGACAACGCGAGCATGCCTTCCGTGCGCGCACGCGCCGCCCGCGGCACCCAGACTTCCGGCGAGCCGATGCGCGCCGCCGTATTGCACAGCACGACACGATCGATGCGGTCCGCGTAGCGCGCCGCAAGGCCCACGCCCGTCAATCCGCCCATCGAAATGCCGCAAAAATTCGCGCGCGCGATCTTCAACGTATCGAGCAGACCAATCACGTCGCCCGTCAATTGCTCGATCGAATACGGTCCCTTCGGCGCTTCCGAATGGCCGTGGCCACGCGTGTCGTAACGCAGCACCCGAAAGTGCTTCGCGAATTCGGCAACCTGCGGTGTCCACATCGACAGATCGGTGCCGAGCGAATTCGACAGCACGAGCCACGGCGCGCTGCCGTGCCGGTCGCCGTCGATCCGGTAGTGAAGCTCGATGCCATTGACTGCGGCGTAAGGCATTCCTTTACTCCTGATGTTGATTCGCGCGCGCTTTGCGCGCGGTATGAAGAGCCAGCACGGCGTCAACGAAAGCGTGCGCGCTGCCCACGTAATGCGCCGGATCGAGCAGACGCCTGAGTTGCTCGACGGGCAGATGTTGCGTGACGGACGCATCGGCTGCCAGCACGTCGAAGAGCGTCTTGCCGCTCTTCACAGCCTCTTTCGACGCATGCTCGACAAGATGATGCGCATCCATACGGCCAATCCGGTCGCCGAGCGCGAGCATCACCGCTTCGCCGAGAATCAGCCCATGCGTCACCTCCAGATTCGCCGCGAGCCGCTCGATATTCACTTCGAGTCCCTGCGCGATCTGTTCGATGTTCGCCAGCGCGCCGCCCGCGAGACGCGCCAGATCGGGCAGCGTGTCCCATTCGGCCTGCCAGCCGCCGAGCGCACGCTCGTGCTCCTGCACCATGCCGCCGAATACGGTTGCGACGAGGCCGGGCGCGCGCGCCGCCGCCGTCAGCACGGCCGCGCAGCCAACCGGGTTGCGCTTGTGCGGCATCGTCGACGAGCCGCCTTTGCCGGCGGCAACCGGCTCGCCGAGCTCGCCGAGTTCGGTCTGCATCTGCAACGAGATATCGCGCGCAATCTTGCCGAGCGTGCCGATCAGCATGCCGAAGAACGACGCCGTTTCGGCGATGCGGTCGCGCTGCGTGTGCCACGGCACGGCAGGCATCGCCAGGCTCAATTCCTTCGCCAGCGCGGCGGCCACCACGCCGCCCTTGTCGCGCAAACTCGCGAGCGTCCCCGCCGCGCCGCCGAACTGCAATACGAGCACGCGCTCGCGCAACGTGTCGAGCCGCTCGCGATGACGCAGCAGCGCGTCGAGCCATTGCGCGAACTTCAAACCGAGCGTGATGGGCAGCGCCTGTTGCAGCCACGTGCGGCCGATCATCGGCGTCGCGCGATGCTGCTGCGCGAGCGCGGCAATCGCGTCGCAGGTGTATGACAACGCGCCGTCGAGCAGATCGAACGAATCGCGCAGCTGCAGCACGGTGGCCGTATCGATGATGTCCTGGCTCGTCGCGCCCCAATGGACGAACTTCGACGCTTCCGCGTCGGCGTCCTTGACGCGCGCAGTCAGTTGTTTGACGAGGGGAATCGCGAGATTGCCGCCGAGCGCGGCGTCGCGGGCGAGCGCGTCGGCGTCGAGTTTTTCCGCGCGGCAGGTCGACTGGATGGCGGCCACGGCCGATTGCGGAATCACGCCATGTGCCGCCGATGCGCGCGCCAGCGCCGCTTCGACGTCGAGCATCCGTTGCAGCGTCGCGCGCGGCGACCAGATGTCGTTCATCGGCGGCGTGCCGCAGATCAGGCCAGTCAAGCGAGCGCTAGCTTCTAGCATGATGTTCTGTGCTTTGGGATGAATGCGCGTTGGGTCGCGCCTGTCAGCGCGCGGCGTTCGGCTTCATTGTCGCCGAACGCCGCGCCGAGGTCACGCGCGCATTTGCGCGCGCGTGGCTGCTACGTGTCGCGTCTGTGTATCGCTCAGGCCGCGCGAGCCTGCTGCGTGCCGTCGATCAGCGCGACGCCCGTCAGTTTTTCCAGTTCCGCGAAGTCGATATCCGAGAAGATTTCGCGCACGACGAGGCCGTCTTTCGTCACGTCGATCATCGCGAGGTCGGTGTAGATTCGGTCCACGCAACCGACGCCCGTCACCGGGTACGAGCACTCGGCGACGATCTTGCTTTCGCCCTGCTTGGTTTGATGCTCCATCATCACGAACACCTGCTTCGCGCCGATAGCCAGATCCATCGCGCCGCCGACAGCGGGAATCGCATCCGGCGCGCCCGTGTGCCAGTTCGCGAGGTCGCCCTTCGACGAAACCTGGAACGCGCCGAGCACGCAGTAGTCGAGATGGCCGCCGCGCATCATCGCGAATGAATCGGAGTGGTGGAAGAACGCGCCGCCCGTCAGCAGCGTGACGTGCTGCTTGCCGGCGTTGATCAGTTCGTCGTCTTCCTCGCCTTTGGCGGGCGCGGGGCCCATGCCGAGCAGGCCATTTTCGCTATGCAGGAAGATTTCCTTGTTCGCGTCGAGGTGGTTCGCCACCAGCGTCGGCACGCCGATGCCGAGGTTCACGTAAGCGCCTTCAGGAATGTCCTGCGCGACGCGCTTCGCCATTTCATCGCGGGTCAGTCGTTTCATGTCCGGTCTCCTTCAGGCGGCTTGTTCGGGGCGTTGCGAGGCGTGAGCCGCCTGCGGGACTTCGACGATGCGCTGCACGAAGATGCCCGGCGTGACGATCACTTCCGGGTCGAGCGCGCCGAGCGGCACCACTTCCGACACCTGCACGATCGCCGTCTTCGCCGCGCTTGCCATGATCGGGCCGAAGTTGCGCGCCGTCTTGCGATAGACCAGGTTGCCCCAGCGGTCGCCCTTGTACGCCTTGATGAGCGCGAAGTCCGCGTGCAGCGGCGCCTCCAGCACGTAATGCTTGCCGTCGATCACGCGCGTTTCCTTGCCTTCGGCCAGTTTGGTGCCGTAGCCCGTCGGCGTGAAAAAGCCGCCGATGCCCGCGCCCGCCGCGCGGATGCGCTCGGCCAGATTGCCTTGCGGCACGAGTTCCAGTTCGATTTCGCCCGCACGATAGAGCGCGTCGAAGACGTAGGAATCGGTCTGACGCGGGAACGAGCAGATGATCTTGCGCACGCGCTTCGCGTTGAGCAGCGCGGCGAGGCCCGTATCGCCGTTGCCGGCGTTGTTGTTGACGATGGTGAGTTCTTTCGCGCCCTGTTCGATGAGCGCGTCGATCAGCTCGGAAGGCATGCCCGCCGTGCCGAAGCCGCCGATCATGACGGTCGCGCCGTCATGCACGTCGGCAACCGCCGACTGGAGTGACTCGAAAATCTTGTTGATCATGTCGAATATCCTCTGAAACGCGTCGATCCGCGCCGCGCGCTTCCCCCATTAACGGTGAAACGCGCGCCGGACGGTCTCCACGTCCGCTTTCGTCCTGCATAGCCTGCTGACGACGGCATGCAGACCTCCTGGAGGCCGCATGTGTTTGGCTCGCCCTTCAATTCCTGTCGCCCGTCGAACTCTCGAAAAGTTCTCTATGCGAACACAGTTTCGTTTAGCGAACGTACCGGCGCATTATGGTTTGCGCTCGCATCTCTTGTCAAGGCAACGGTTTCGTGGTTTGCCCTATGCGGCGGCGTGCCGCCGGGTTTGCCGCCGGGTCGTGGTTTAGTCGCGAAACGGCAGCCCCACATAATTCTCCGCCAGCATCCGTGAAGCCGCATCGGAATGCGCGACGTACCGCAGTTCGGACATCTTCAGCCGGTTGACGAACGGCGTGTCGTCGAACGACGGATGCAGCATGTTCGTCATGAAATACGAGAAATGTTCGGCGCGCCAGACGCGCTCCAGACAGGTCGCCGAATATGCGGAAAGCAGGTCGTCGCGGCCTTCGCGATAACGCGCCGCGAGCGCCTTCGACAGCACGCGCACGTCGGCGACGGCCAGGTTCATGCCCTTCGCGCCCGTCGGCGGCACGATGTGCGCGGCGTCCCCGGCTAGATAGAGGCGCCCGTATTGCATCGGCTCGCACACGAAGCTGCGCATCGGCGTCACGCCCTTTTGCGCGACGTTGCCGATGGCAGGCAGCCAGCCGTCGGCGTTCTCGAAGCGCGTGTGAAGCTCCGCCCAGATGCGCTCGTCGGGCCATTGCGCCAGGTCTTCGTCGGGACGGCATTGCAGATAGAGACGCGTCACCTCGGGCGAACGCATGCTGAACAGCGCGAAGCCGCGCTCGTGATGCGCGTAGACGAGTTCGTCGCAGGTCGGCGCGGCGTGGGCGAGGATGCCGAGCCATGCGTAAGGGTAGACGCGTTCGAACGTTTGCAGCGCGTCGGCGGGAATCGACTCCCGCGCGATGCCGTGAAAGCCGTCGCAGCCCGCCACATAGTCGCAGTCGATGCGCTGCACGGCGCCATCGTGCGTGAATCGAACCCAGGGTTCGTCGCCCGTCAGATCGTGCAGCGACACGTCGGACACGTCGAAATACAGCTGTTGCTGGTGTTCGACGGCAGCGGCGATCATGTCGCGCACCACCTCATGCTGCCCGTACACCGTGATCGCGCGGCCGCCCGTCAGCGCCGTCAGATCGATTCGATGCCGCTTGCGCTCGAACAGCAATTCGATGCCATGGTGCACGAGCCCTTCGCGCCGCAGCCGGGCGCCGAGGCCGGCTTCATCGAGCGTATCGACGGTGCCCTGTTCGAGCACGCCAGCGCGTATCCGATGCTCGCAGTGCTCGCGCGACCGGCTTTCCAGCATCACCGATTCCACGCCCGCCAGCCGCAACAGATGCGACAGCAGCAGACCGGCGGGACCCGCGCCAATAATGGCAACTTGAGTGCGCATCGTTCGTCTCCGAGTCTTTTGTTCGAGTCATCAATTGATTCTCGGCGCTTTCCCGAATATGCGACAACGCGATTTTTAGGATAGGTTGTATACCCATAACCGATACTGTGCAGCGTTACATTACCGCGCGCGCCAAAGCATGGCCGAACTCGATCTCAACCTGATTCCCTACCTCGTCGCGCTCGAAGACATGCGCAACGTGAGCCGCGCCGCCGAACGTCTCGGCGTGAGCCAGCCGCGCGTGAGTACCGCGCTGGGTCGCTTGCGCGAATATTTCAACGACCCGCTGTTCGTGCGCACGTCGCGCGGCATGGAGCCGACGCCGCGCGCCCTCGCGCTGATTCCCGCTGCCCGCGAGGCGCTCGCGCGCATCGAGAAAGGCATGCTCGACTCGCAGGACTTCGATCCCGCGACGTCGACGCATACGTTCTCGCTGGCCTTGTCCGATGTCGGCGAAATCGTGTTCCTGCCCCGGCTGCTGCAACTCTTCGCCGAGCGCGCGCCGCATGCGAATCTGCGTTCGGTATCGTTGCCGCCCGCGCATGTCGAGCGCGGGCTGGAATCGGGCGATGTCGATCTCGCCGTCGGCTACTTTCCCGATCTCTCCGGGAACAACTTCTTCCAGCAGCGTCTGTTCACGCACCGGTTCATCTGTCTGATGCGCAGCGATCATCCGCTCGCGGGCGCGCCGCTCACGCTCGATCAGTTCATCGGCCTGGGCCACGCGGTCGTGCGCGCCGAAGGACGCAGCCAGGAAGTGCTCGAGCAGTATCTGGAGAAAAAGCGCATCCGACGGCGCGCCGTGCTGGAGACGCCGCACTTCATGAGCCTGCCGTTCATCCTCGCGCGCACCGATCTGATCGCGACGGTGCCGCACGCGATCGGCTTCGCATACGTGTCGGAACACGCGTCGATCACGCTTGTCGAGCCGCCTTTGCCGTTGCCCCGCTTCGACTTGCGCCAGCACTGGCACCGCAAGTTCCACAACGATCCGCGCGCGAGCTGGTTGCGCGGCGTGGTCGCGGAGCTGTTCAACGATGCGAAGGACGAGTGGCCGAAATGATCCCCGCCCGTCACGCCCGCACGAGCCGCGACGCATATCCCTGCTCGGCGTAGGGCCAGGAAACATGGAACAATGCCGCAACGTGCGATGCGCGTTTTAATGGAATTGGAGCGAAGGATGAATACGAAGAACACAACGTCCGCCGACGCACCCGGCCGGCCGTCCCGCGACGAGGCCGAAGAGGCCGTGCGCGTGCTGCTGCGCTGGGCCGGCGACAATCCTCAGCGCGAAGGGCTGCTCGACACGCCCGCGCGCGTGGTGCGGGCGTATGAAGAATTTTTCGCGGGCTATGAAGTCGATCCGCGCGAGATCCTGGCGCGCACCTTCTCCGAAGTGGACGGCTACGACGAGATGATCGTGCTGAAGGACATCCGCTTCGAAAGCTATTGCGAACATCACATGGTGCCCATCATCGGGCGCGCGCACGTCGCTTATCTGCCGGAGCATCGCGTGGTGGGCATCTCGAAGCTCGCGCGGCTCGTCGATGCGTTCGCCAAGCGTCTGCAGATTCAGGAAAAAATGACGGTGCAGATCGCCGACACGCTCAACGAAGTACTGCAGCCGAAGGGAGTAGGCGTGATTCTCGAAGCATCGCATCAATGCATGTCGACGCGCGGCGTGCACAAGGCCGGCGTCGAGATGGTGACGTCGCGCATGCTCGGGACTTTCCGCACCGACCCGTCGACGCGCCGGGAGTTTCTGTCGATCGTCCACGGCCCGACTTCCGTTAGCGTGGCGAATACCTGATTGGTCGAGGTCCACTGGCCCGCTTTAGCCACGCGCGCGGATGGCGCGTGGTTGTCTCAACGGTCTGGTCAGTGCCGCAGCTCTCAAAGCACGCTTAGTGGTTCTGATTGAAGTTGCATAAACGGCAAAAATTCTGGCGTCTGAGGCGGCCCAAGCAAAGCCAGGACCGACCAACTCACGCTTCCGCGCGCATTCTAATCGACCGAAACCGTCCGAACGTCGCGAGCAGCACCGCTGCCAGCACACACGCGACGCCCACCATCTGCGCATGGCTGATCGGTTCATGCAGCACGCCCGATGCAAGCGCGAGCGTCGACACAGGCACCAGCGCTGTCACAAGGCCCGCTTCCGCGCCGGTGAGGCGCGAAGCGCCCGCGTACCACAGCACGAAGCCAAGCACCGTCGGCACAAGCGCGTAATAGACGACGCCCGTAAGCGCGGCGACGACGTTCGCATCGAATGGCAGGCGCCACGGCTGCTCGAAACAGGCGGGCACGATCGCGACAAGCAAGCCGATTCCGCTCATCAGCGCGGACAGCGGCAGAGCCGGGACAGGCCTGTGCAGCTTGCGGTTGAGCAAGATGAAGAGCGCTTCGCAGACGATTGCGGCGAATACCAGCGCATTACCCGCGAGGGAATGCGTGCCGCTCGCGACCGCCACGTCGTCGAGGCGCACTGTGCAGGCGAGTACGCCCAGCGTCGCGAGCGCAATCGCGCCGAGCAGCGCGGGTGACGGCCGCTCGCCGAGCGCGAGCGCCGCGAAGCCCGCTGATACCGCGGGCAAGGTCCCCGCGATCACACCCGCATCGGCGGCCGACGCGAGCCGCATCCCGCCGATCAGACAAACCGTATAGCCAACGCTTCCCGCGCCCGCCTGCGCGATCACGAGCAACGCATCGTGCGCGTCGAGCTTCGGCCAGCGGACTTTTCGCCAACGCATCATTGCGGCAAAGATGGGAAACGCCATCGCAAAGCGCAAAGCCGTCGCCGAAAACGGCGGCAAGCCGCCCGCTATCGCCTTGCTGACGACGACCGTGCTGCCTACGCCTATCATCGCCAGCGCACAAAAGGAATATCCGACGTAACGCACGTTCATGCCACTGCCTCCTCGTATCGAACGATGAGGCGAGCGTACGGCCCGCGCTCACGCGCGGTCTTGAACGTTATTGCAGAAGATCATCAGCGGACGGCGGACGCGTAGCTCGCGGGCGTGACACCAAGAAGCCGCACGAACGCGCGCGTCATATGGCTTTGATCGGAGAAACCCGCCGAGACAGCGGAATCCGCCAGCGTAGACCCGCTGGCGATCAGTTGCCGCGCCAGCAGGACACGGCGCTGTATCCGGTAGGCATGCGGCGGCAAACCGACTTCATGCGCGAAACTGCGCAGCAGATGAAAACGGCTCATACCGGCTTCGGCGGCGAGATCGGCGAGCGTCGATGCCGACACGGGATCGTCATCGATACGGTTTTTCGCGCGCGCGACAGGACCGATGCGTTCGGGTCTGTGCGGCAATGACGTCGCGTGGTATTGACCCACATAAGAAAACAACGCGATCAACGCTTCTTCGCAAGCGAGATTGTCGGGCGATACGCCCTCGTTTGCCTCATGCACTGCAACGGAGAAAAGTCGCGCAAACCGCAGCGATAGTTGCGCGTCGTTCAACACGGGGCGCGTCAACTCCACTTCCCGCAACGGTGACTCCGCGCATTCGGCGACCGTGCCGATCACCAGCGACGGCTCGAAATACAGCATCCGCCAGGCACGTCCGTGTTCGTCGAGCGGACTGCCGTCATGCACTTCGCCGGGATTGACGGTGATGACATCGTGCGCGCGCGCTTCGACAGGTCCACGCCCGCTTGCCGAACGCTGTCCGCCAGCGACGACGATGCCGATGCCAAAGCGATCGTGCGAATGACGCGCAAACGTGTGAGTGGTGTGCGCGACGGTCGCCTCGACGCCGTCGAGCGCGCAACGCAACATCTGGACGCGCCCGCGCGGCTTCATCGTCTCAGGCGCCCGCGCATCAGCGCCGCCCTTCGTCGTTGCGGCCGCGCTCGCCTTCGCGAATCTTGCCCTGCGACACGCTGCTGCCCGGCGGCACGCTATGCGTGAGCCACACGTTGCCGCCGATCACCGAGCCGCGTCCGATGGTCACGCGGCCCAGAATGGTCGCGCCCGCGTAGATCACGACATCGTCTTCGACGATCGGGTGACGCGCATTGCCTTTCACGAGCGTGCCGTCTTCATCCGCGGCGAAGCTCTTCGCGCCGAGCGTCACCGCCTGATAGACACGCACGCGCTCGCCGATGATGGCCGTTTCGCCGATCACGACCCCCGTGCCGTGATCGATGAAGAAACTCGGGCCGATCTGCGCACCCGGGTGAATGTCGATACCTGTCGCCGAGTGCGCGATCTCGTTGATGAAGCGCGCCAGCAGCGGCACGCCAAGCTGGTGCAGCGCATGGGCGAGCCGGTGGTGCGTCATCGCCCATACGCCCGGGTAGCAGAGCAGGATTTCGGTGATGTGCTGCGCGGCGGGATCGCCGACGTACGCCGCCTGGATATCGCTGACCAGCAACGCGCGAATGCCCGGCAACTGCTTGCCGAACTGGCGCGCGACGTCGAATGCGAGCGCGCTCAAATCGGCATCCGGCGTCTCTGCGTGCTCCGGCAGGAAGCGCAGCGCGCGGCGGATCTGCTCGGCCAGCAGGCGCAGCGTGCTTTCGAGCGTATGACCCACGTAATAATCGACGCTCTCGTCGGTCAGATCGGGCGCGCCATAGTGCGTCGGGAAAAGCGCGGCGCGCAATCCCGCGACGATGTTGATCACGCCGTCGCGCGACGGCAGTTCGCGGATACCGCGCGGATGGCGCGTGCGATGCAGTTCCTCACGCGACGCGCGCAGTTCGGCGACGATCTGTTCGAGGCCCCAGTTGTGGGAGGAAACATTTGACATGGCGAGAACGGCAGTCGCGCGCGAAGCGCGACGAAAGTGAATTGTCCCCAGAGATTACCGCGTTTCGGCGCACGCCGCCGGGCGCCCGTGCGGATTGCATAAAGAACGCATAAGGAACGGCTCATGCAGTACCGGGCGTTGCATGCGCGGGAGTGCGTAGCAAATGACGTGCTATACGGTCATACTGCTTGCATCGATCCAGCGCACCGCCCAGTCGCGAGCATGCGCGATAGCGGCTGCTTCGTCAGTGAAGCGGAGGTCGGTGGGAAAGAAGCGGTTGGCGACGAGTTCGCCATCGCTGGAGCGCGACACGACTACATACGGTTGCCATGTCCCATCGCCCGCGCGCGCCGGCGCGCAGTTAAGCAAGTAGCCACGATGTGTGAATGCAGCATCAACGTGCATGAGTCACCCGCCCCTGACTGCCTCATAGATGGTCCTTTTGCGAGTGCAATGCCGTGTGTCGAGGCAGTCGATGAGACTGCGGCGGTCATGCTCTTGTATGCGTTGCTGCACTCGAACCAGAATAATACTCTGTAGGAAAAGGGCGTCCACCAAAAAAATAGTAAAAATTCGCGCGTTACCCTAAGCGCCGTCGCGCGTGGATTCCAACGTGATTGGGCGCTCACGCGGAACGAGTTTTGCTCGCTCCCAATGCTTTGAAGGCATGAGTCAAGGAGGGCGTAAAAATGAGCCTCAACACCCGCAAGATACCGGCGACACAATCAGGAACCCATGTCGCGCGCAGCGCCGAGATGCACAACGACCGCACGCACGACAGCACGGTGGACACCGACAGCAAGAATCACGAAGCCGCGCGCATCGCAGGCCACGCGCCGATCGGCCCGGATGAGATCACCACCAGCAACGCATCGCTCGTCAACAGCGTGCCCGACAACCCGTATGCGGAACTGGCGGGATTCGACAGCCGCATCGGCGGAAACCATCTGCTGCTCGCGCTGGAGCCGGGCTATCGCATGATCGACAAAGGCATGACGGTGCCCGAGCCCGCCGAGCACTTCGACGACCGCTTTCATGAAGCCACGACGCCAGCGGACCAACGCACGCGCGGGCGCATTCATTTCGCGCTGAATCATCAGCGGCCGATGCGCGTGATCGAACTCGAGCGCGTCAAGTGAATGCTGCGCGCCTGCCGCACGATGCGCCGTCGCGTGGCGCGTCGTGCGCGTTTCGCGTTTTTGCGAATGTCGATGCGATTCGAAACTCCTGGTTGCATGACTTCGTCGCACGCGCATCTTTTTCGCGTTTGAAACGATCAGCACAATCGGCGCAATTTCATCCACGGAGCAGCAGATGAGCAAAATCGTCGTGATCGGTGCAACGGGTACGCTCGGACAGGCCGTCGCCGCCGAACTGAAAGCGCGGCATGAAGTGATCGAAGTCGGCGCGACGCGTGGCGCGCATCAGGTCGACAGCACGGACCCGGCGAGCGTCGAACGGTTGTTTCAGACAATCGGCAAAGTGGACGGCGTCGTCACGGCGACGGGCAAGGTTCACTTCGGCCCGTTGCCCGAGATGACCGTCGATCAATTCTGGGTCGGCCTGCGCGACAAGCTGATGGGACAGATCAATGTCGTGCTCGTGGCGCAGAAGTATGTGACTGACGGCGGTTCGTTCACGCTGACCAGCGGCATTCTCGCCGACGAGCCGATCAAGCTGGGCGCCAGCGCGACGACAGTGAATCTCGCGCTCGAAGGCTTCGTGCGGGGCGCGGCGATCGAACTGCCGCGCGGTATTCGCATCAATGTCGTGAGCCCGACGGTGCTGACGGAATCGATGGAAAGCTACGCGCCGTTCTTCCGCGGCTTCGAACCTGTCGACGCGAAGAAGGCCGCGCAGGCGTATCTGCGCAGCGTCGAGGGCGCGCAGACGGGACGCGTGTATCGCGTCGGCTACTAGCACATTGGGTTGGCTTCTGTTCGCGAGCGCACGTTGTCGTGCGCTCGTTTTTCATTGCGCGGCGCTTGCCGTTTAGTGAATCTCCGGCTCACCCGCCGCAGCGCTTGCGCCATCGCGTTGCAGGAAGTC
>NZ_JAGUUD010000174.1:0-12345 GCF_020177535.1 Paraburkholderia sp. XV
CAAAGAAAAGTAGGTGCCGCCCCGCACAGGGGCGACGCGTGAAGCACGCTAACAACTCGCGGATGCCAGCGAAAGCGAAAGCGAAAGCGAAAGCAAATCACGGCCGCCAGCGTAAAGCAAAAAACCAAACCCAAAAACCAAACCAAAAAAAACCTAAAACTCAACATCAAGCTCGTCGATCTCATCGACTTCGAGTTGCGCTTCAGCAATCCACATCTGCATCTCAGGCATCGCCAAAATCCTCTGCCCATACGCAACGATATCCGGATCGAGCTGCACATCATAGGTAACAAATCGCGTAACAACAGGCGCATACATCGCATCCGCAGCGCTGCGCTCGCCAAACAGATACGGCCCGCCATACTCCCCCAAACACTCGCGCCAGATCGTCACGATCCGATCAATATCGGACTGCGCCCGCGCCCACACCTTAAACCCCGGAAAGTGCGCTTTCAGATTCATCGGCAAAGCCGAGCGCAACGACCCGAACCCCGAATGCATCTCACCGCATATCGCCCGGCAATGCGCGCGCGCCTTACGATCCCCGGGCAACAGCCCAGCCTCGGGCCGCACTTCGTTCAGATATTCGGCGATAGCCAACGTGTCCCATACCTTGATCCCGTCATGCACGAGACACGGCACGAGAATGGAAGGCGACAGCAGCAGCAACTCAGCCCGCGCAGCGGGATCATCAACAGGCATCACGATCTCGTCGAACGGCAAGCCGCTGAACTTCGCCAGCAACCAGCCGCGCAGAGACCACGACGAATAGTTGCGGCTGCTGATCGTCAGCGTGCTGGTAGCCGTCGTGTCAGCCGTCGGATTTGGCATGTCTCGCTCCACAGAAGATCATCGCGGCGCTTTCGCAGCATCGCGATGCACGATGCCGGGCATATTCGCACCAATTCGCGGCATAACCGGCACCTTACGGAATGGCGCGCAAGGGCTATGCCAATGCATCGCGGCAGCAGGGCTATTCCGCCGCCGCCGCGTTCGGCTCTATTGGCATATGACTTGCCTGTCATTGGCCCAGGTTCTCATCTCTTGCGAAAGCCATGAATCCGCTCGCTTATCCGGCGTACCAGGCGTTCGCCAACTTCATGCTGCCCTTGCGCCACGGCGCATCGCTCGTGCAGGGCGCCCTCGACGCGTGGCCCGAGTATGCCGCCACGCCACCCGGCCGGACGCTGCGCGCATCGGCCGAATTGCTGACGCTCGCGGGCCTCACCCATGTGCGGCCGCCTTTCGGTATCGGCAGCGTCGAGGTCGAAGGGCAAGCCGTCGATGTGATCGAAGAAGTCGCGCAGTCGACACCCTTCTGTTCACTGCTGCATTTCCGCAAGCACGCGTCGTTCGACGTGCCGCAGCCGCGCGTGCTAGTGATCGCACCGATGTCGGGCCACTTCGCTACGCTGCTGCGCGGCACGGTCCGCACGATGCTCGCCGAGCACGATGTCTACATCACCGACTGGCACAACCCGCGCGATGTGCCGCTTTCGGCGGGTCGCTTCGGCTTCGACGAGTTCGTGCAGCACGTGATCGACTTCACCGACACGATCGGCCAGGGCACGCATCTGCTCGCCGTCTGTCAGCCAACCGTCGCCGCGCTCGCCGCCGTCGCGCTGATGGCCGCCGACGACCATCCCGCACAGCCCGCCAGCATGACGCTGATGGCCGGCCCGATCGACACGCGCGTCAACCCCACGCGCGTGAATGAGCTCGCGAAGAGCAAGCCGATCGAATGGTTCGAACGGAATCTGATCAGCGCAGTGCCGTTCGGTTTTCAGGGCGCGTTCCGGCGTGTCTATCCGGGTTTCGTGCAACTGAACGCGTTCATGTCGATGAATCTCGAACGGCATCTGGAGTCGTTCGAAACGATGTATCACGAGCGCTCGAAGGGCGACCCGGAAAAGGCGGAAGCGATCCGCGCCTTCTACGAAGAATACTTCGCGACGATGGACCTGACGGCGGACTTCTACCTCGAAACCGTCGATACCGTGTTTCAGCGGCACGCATTGCCGCTGCACGAACTGGAAGTGCGAGGGCGGCGCGTGGAGCCGTCGAAGATTCGCCGCACCGCGCTCTTCACCGTGGAAGGCGAGCGCGACGACATCTGCGCCGTCGGCCAGACACTCGCGGCGCAGGATCTGTGCGACAGGTTACGGCCGTATCTGAAGACGCATCATGTGCAGACGGGCGTTGGGCACTATGGCGTGTTCAACGGGCAGCGCTGGGAACGGCAGATTTATCCGCGCATCCGCGCCGTGATTCACGACAACGAGCCGCGTGCCGTGCCCGTCGTCACGCGCGGCGCGCAGGCGTCGCTGACGCTCGCGCCGGCGGCGGCTTCGAGCGCGACGGTGCCGGCAGGCACGACGCCCGCCGCCACGGAAGCGGCCGACGTCGATCTGGCTTCCGATGAGCCCGCCACCGAATGAGCTTCGTGGCGAGCCTCAGTCAAGGCATCACGACGTCGGACGAAACATCTGGAACATCTCGCCGATCTGCGCATAGTCGGCGCGATAGCCCGCGCGCATGATCGGCTGCGCGGCGTGCGTGTCGAACAGGCCATCCTTCAGATACGCGTTCTGGATGTGCACGCCGACCACCTGTCCGAGCGCGAGCCAGTTGTCCATCGGCTTGCCGCTCAGATCGTGCAGCTGCACGATTTGCAGCAATTTGCATTCGAGCGCAGCCGGCGATTCGCCGACATGCGGCACCGACACGTTGCGCCCCGCCACGGGCGTGAGCCCGGACAACTGGAATTCGTCGACGTTCGCCGCAACGGGCGCGGATGTGCGGTTCATCTGCTCGGCGAGCGGACGCGTCGCCAGATTCCAGACGAACTCGCGCGTCTCTTCGATATTGCGGATGCTGTCCTTGCGGCCTTCGCTGGCAAAGCCGATGATCGACGGGAATGTCGAAAATGCGCCGAAGAAGCTGTACGGCGCGAGATTCAATTGACCGCTCGCCGCACGCGTCGAGACCCAGCCGATCAGGCGCGGCGCGACGATCGCCTTGAACGGGTCGTGAGGCAGGCCGTGGCCGTTGGCAGGATCGTAGAAATAGACGTCGGACATGTATCGCTCTCGTTGTGATTGACCGTGCGCGTTCGCGCCGCTCAGTTCTGACCGTTTCCCTGGATCACGCGCTTGCGGCCCGCCTTGACCTTCGCGGTCTGCGCATCGTCCCAGTCGTAAAAGCCCGCGCCGCTGCGCACGCCGACGCGCCCCGCCTGCACGTGCTCGCGCAGCAGATCGAGCACGTCTTCGTCTTTGGCAAGCGCCGGCATCAGGTGCGTGCTGATATCGACGAAGGTATCGAGGCCGCCCATGTCCGCTCCTTCGAACGGCCCGACGATGCCCCAGCGCTTGCCGAGCGACGCCTTCATCACGCGGTCGACGACATCCGGCGTCGCCGCGCCCGAGCGCACGATGTTCAGCGCTTCGCGCAGCACCGCGAATTGCAGCCGGTTGCCCACGAAGCCCGGAATCGCTTTCGACAGCACGACGGGTTCCATGCCGATCGCGTGCATCAACGTGACTGTCGTGTCGATTGCGTGCTGCGCGGTGTCGCGGCCCGGCACGACTTCGACGAGCGGAATCATGTGCGGCGGATTCCAGAAGTGCGCGATCAAAAAGCGTTCCGGCGCGCGCAGCGGCGCGGTCAACTGATCGGGCGGAAAGCCGCTCGTGTTGCTGGCGAGGATCGCGTCGTCGCGCAGCACTCCGTTCAACTGCGCGTAGAGGCGATGCTTCAGGTCGAGCACTTCGGGAATCGCCTCGATCACGATATGCGCGTCCGCCATGGCGTCGAGCGTTGCGCTCGTTTCAATGCGCGACAGCGCGTCGTCTTTTGCCTGTCCGTCGATGCGCCCTGCGTCGATCAGTTCGTCGAGCACGGCGCCCGCTTTGGGCGCGACGCTGTCGAGCCGCGCGGCATCGACGTCGTGGACGATCGTCCTGTGTCCGTGCAGCGCGCTTTGCGTCGCAATGCCGACGCCCATCAATCCCGTTCCCACTACGCCTACGACTGGCTTGCTCAAACCCATTCCCCGTCTGATGTGTTGTCCATTCAAGCTCACAAGCATAGCGCAGCGGGCATTTTTCCGACGCCGGATACGACAGGGCCGGCGCGCTCTTGCGAGCGGCCGGCCCTGCGGTTGCGTCCTTCACTGTCCTTCGCACAGCGTTGGCGGCGTGAAGCGTGACGTCAAACCGTATTAATAACGCGGCGGCGGCGGACGATGGTCGCGGTCATGGTACGGGCCGCGATCGTGCGGATGGTGACGCATCCATTCGTCGTGCGCCCAATAGCGGTGGCCGTCATAGTAACGGTCGCCGTGCCAGCCAATGTTGACGTGCACGCCCACCGGCATCATGTGCGGCTGCTCATAAACAGGCGGCGTGTGGACGGGCGCGTATTGCGCAAAGGCGCTGCCTGCGCCAAGCAGTGCGCCGCCAGCGATCAGCGCGGCGACGATCGAACGCGAAGTCTTCTTGATGGCATTCATGGCTATTCTCCCTTTCGAGTTTCGTTGCGAGCGACGGCTGGATCGACCGGGACGGTCTCGAGATTCGCCGTTCGCTTGAGACCCACTTTAGCCGCGCAGACCTTTGACAGACGTGAGGACTTGTAAGCGCACATTTCATACGACACAGGCGGCAGGTGCGGGCTCGTAAGAGGATTTGCCGTGTTTTCGGAAGGATGTGCGGGGTTTGGCTATGCGCGATAGATCAGCGCCCGCGGAACCGCTGTTACATTCATTTCGGCGTGGAAATAATAGGCCGGTGATTACGACGGTCCGCGCAACGACGGGAGCGTCGTTGTTCGAGGCTTATGGTTTTTCAGGGGCGGAAAAACAAAAGCCCGGCAAGGCCGGGCTTTTCAGATTCGCCGCTTCTGGATGGCGGCGAGATGCGCAGTGCAACGTCTTTTTATAGGCGCCTACCGATTAGTCGGTAAGACGGACGCCGAACAAGGTTGCTTGCGACTTGCGAACACGCTCCGCTTCGCGGTGACGTGCTTCGTACGAATAATCCGAATCCAGAGGCAAGTGAGGCGACGCGAAGAGGTCGCTAACCTTTTGGAACAGCGCGAAAAGATAGTTCATGGCGACTCCCGGTTGGTTGGTGGTGCAGGGTTTTCCCTTAGAAAGAAGTATAGGGTTTTCCCTAGAACAAAGCTAGTGCAATGCAGCAATTTTTTGATGTGGTCGTTTGCCGCATAGTGTCTCGGGCGATATTGCATCGCACCACGCCCGCAGCATAAGGCTTCCAGACTCGTCCCTTTTTCTTGCAGAACCGATGCGTGGATACAACGGCGGGCGACCATGTCGGCGGCGCCGTTCGCGGCAGACGGTTAGTTGCGCTTCACGCGACTTCCCGTCGGAGCGATAGCGCTCGGACGGCGGCTCAAGGCAGGAATCGGAGAAAGCGCGCCACGCACAGGAGCGCGCCCGGCGTGCGAAGACTAGTGAGTGTGCGCTGACTTGCGCTTCTGGGCGTGCTGCGCATGCGCCACATGCGTTTCGGCGGGCCTGGCCGCCGCCGGAGCGACGGGTGCGGGAGCCGCTGGCGCCGTCGGAGCCTGGGAGGCGACAGGAAGGCTCGTGGTCGACGAGTCCGTGTCGAGCAGCGTCGCTAGCGTCGCCTGCTGGTTCAGCAGCATCTGTTCGATGCGCTGTTCGTGCGCGGTGGACTGATGCGAGAGGCGAAACAGCAGCAACGTCTGCGCGATACCAATCGCGATCGTCATCAGCAAGGCGCAGACGACGATCGTCAGCATCCATTTCATGCGCCGCGTGTGGTCGTCGGCGGCACGGCGCTGGTCAGCGATGACGCCGTAGAGCGCATCGACGGTATCGGCGAACGCGGTGGCGCGGGCATGGTCCAGTTCGGGCGTGGCGCGCGGCGCATGCGTCTGCGATGGCGGAACGTACGACGCGGCTCGCGCGGGCTGTTCGTTCGAGACCGCCGCGCTCGCATCATGCGCGGATACGTTGGACGGGGCCTCCGGTGCTGTTTTGCTATCTGAGTGCGTGACGCGCTGCGCCAAACCGCCCGCCGCGGGCGATCGCTCGCTTTGGGTATCGACGGCGGCGTCGGGAAGCGCGGCATGTGCCGCGGGCGAAATCTGACGCAGCGCCGTGACGCTGCGCACCACGCTCGCCGCCGCCAGCGACGCAGCCTGTGGCGGCGCATCAGAAGCCGCGTCGGCAGCCGGTTCCGCCGCCGCCGGCGCAACTTCGCTTTCGACCGAAGCAGCCAGCGCTCGTCCGTCAGCGAGACTTTCGGCGGCAGCCGGCTCCGGCGCGCCCGCTTCCGTGTCGATCACCATCTGGCCGTCATGCAGCCCGGCACCCGCTGCCAGATCCTTCGGCTGCGCCGCGCCACGCATCGCGCGCGCGGCAGTTTTCCCTTCCGCACCCGCCGCAAAGCCTACGCCATCCGGCGCGCCGACCGCCGCCAACACGACATCGGGCAGTTCGAAGCCCTGCAGCGTGCCTTGCCGCACGTCGATGCTCATTGCCTGCTGCTCGGCGCGCGCGGTGTCGTCGGGGAAGAGGTCGAGCGTGCTGCCGTCGCGCGCGGCATCGCTCAGTTGCGCGAGACGCTGCGCCGAGCGCGCGGCGCGCGCAAGCTTCTTTTCGGTTTCGGGGGAGACAGTGGACGTGCGCCGATTCTGCGAACGGGCGCGCGACGGGCGGGAAATCGTGGATTCTGCGGAATCTGCCATGTAGGAAAAGCGGGAACGCAGCGTTCGTCGCCACTCATGGCGCCCGTCAGCGCTGCTGTCGGTATTTTTCTAGAGTCTGCATTGTCTCATGCAAAGAGGGTCACAGAAGTGGATCGCAGCCTTTTTGGGACGGCATTTCGCGCGCCGCGCCGGAAGATCGTGGGCAGATCACGCTCACGCCGGCTCGCCATTGTCGCGAAACTCCTTGACGCCCTGGATGGCGCGCAACTGACCGCAGATCGCCGCATACTCCGTCGATGAGACGCGGTGCAGCGTGATCGTCACTTCGTCCAATTGCGCGTCGTCGTCGCTCTGCTGCATGATGAACTGCTTGACGCGCGGGCTCGCCGGACCGAGAGCCTCGTGCAGCGTATGAAACGTCATCGAGCCGCGCTCGACCAGCAGCGACAGCTGGCGGCGCTGCTTGACCGTGATGAAGCGCTTTTCGATCGGTTTGATCCCGGCCAGGATGATCAGAATGATGATCGTCGCGGCGATCGACGCCGTGTACAATCCGCCGCCGACGGCCAGCCCGATCGCGGCGACGGACCACAGGCTCGCGGCTGTCGTCAGGCCGCGGATGATCTCGCCGCGCAGCAGGATCGACCCGGCGCCGAGAAAGCCGATACCGGACACGACCTGCGCGGCGATCCGCGACGGGTCGAGCACGACGTGCTGGTTGCCGAGCACATCCGCGAAGCCGAACGCCGACACGATCATGATGAGCGTCGAGCCGACGCACACCAGCATATGCGTGCGCAGCCCGGCCGCCCACGAAAGCCGCTCGCGCTCGAAGCCGATCACGCTGCCGAGTGCCGCCGCGAGCACGAGCCGGGAAATGAGTTCGAAATTGCCGATCATGTTGTTCTCCTTGTGATGTCGCCGGTTGCCTGCGTCTTTGTCTTTGCCCTCGCCCTTGCCGTTGTCTTACGGCGCGTGCGCCCTGATGCCCGGTGCGCGCCGATTGGCTTATGCTGCAGCATCGGCGGGTACGCCTTCGCCTTCCATTCCTATTTCGATCTTCCGCACCATGAATGCAACAACATCGACGCCTGAGCTCGCGGCCGCGCTACGCGAGCATTTCGCGCGCGTCATCCTGCCGATCTGGCGAGGCCCGGGTTTCAACGCCGCGCTCGGACTGCCCTACGAAGCCGTCGCCGCCGACGGCCGCACGCCGCTGCCCGTCACCCGTTACCGCGCAATGGCGTGTGCGCGGCAGTTGTTCGTTTTCGCGCTGGCAGGCGAGATGCAGCATGCGCAGCGTCTGTTCGAATCGCTGACCCGTATCTTTCAGGACAGCACGCATGGCGGATGGTTCTATAGCGTGGACGCACAAGGCGTGCCGCTCGACACCACCAAGGACTTGTACACCCACGCGTTCGTGGTGTTCGCATGTGCCGAATACGGCGCGCGTTCGGGCAACCGCGATGCGCTGGACATTGTGCATCGCGCGTCGTCGCTGATCGAGGACCGCTTTGCTGCCCGTGACGGCCTGTTGCACGCCGCGCTCGATGCCGGCTTCTCGGGTACGGACGACATGCCGCTGCAAAACCCGCTGATGCATCTGACGGAGGCATGGCTCGCGGCGCGCGCCGCTACACAGGACGCCGCGTTCGATACGGCGCTCGCGAAGCTCGGTGACGCCATTGCGCGTACTTTCGTGCATCAGCCGACGGGGTGTATTGCCGAATTGCCCGTCGGTAGTGCGGATAACCGGCTTGAGCCGGGGCATCAGTTCGAATGGTTCTGGCTCGTGCGGCAGGCGGGCGATGTGCTGGCCGGGTCGGGTTTGCGCGAGGCGCTCGCGCGTGCGTTTTTGTTCGCGCACGAAAGGGGCGTCGATGCGGCGACGGGCGGCGTGCACGCGGCGCTCGATGAAGCGGGCGGGGTCAAGGATTCAACGCAGCGGATCTGGGCGCAGACGGAGTATCTGCGTGCACTTGCCGTGCATCATGATGATGATGTGCGGGCAGTGTTGCCGCAGCAGATTGGGCGGTTCCAGCCGCGGTTTTTGAATGCGCAGGGCTGGGTGGAATGCAGGACGCAAACGGGTGAGGTTTCGCGGGCGGAGATGCCTTCGACGACGCCGTATCATCTTGCTACTGCTTATGCGGCGTTGCCTGGGGTTTGATTTTTTTGTTTCGGGTTCGCGGGGTGGGGGGCGGTTTGCTCGGGGTTTGCGCTGGTATCCGCCGTTCGTTAGCGTGCTTCACTCGTCGCCGTTTGGTTTTGGTCTTTGCGTTGGCATCCGCGAATTGTTAGCGTGTTGCACGCGGTGCCGTTCGGTGTTTTGGCCTTTGCGCTGGCATCCGCGTTTTGTTAGCTCGCTTCACGCGTCGCCCCTGTGCGGGGCGGCACCTACTTTTCTTTGCCGCCGCAAAGAAAAGTAGGCAAAAGAAAGCGGCTCAAACCGCCAGTGCTAGTTCTTGCCTGAGGGCCCCCAAAGGTTCTTACGCTTCACACGGCAATCACGTGCCGCACGTTCGTTGCCAGCCCGTCGAGCAATCGCCTCACCCACTTCATGCGCCCGTACAAGGGCCAGCGGCAGTCAATGGCATGCGCCGCCAAGGTGGCAAACTGTGTGTAGGGTGTCGCGCCGCAAAGCTTGGCGCTCTTACCAGAAACACCAATCCTGCTACACAGTCCGGAGTGATGCGCGTATGGCGCGAAAGGCGACACACAGTTTGCCACCTGGGCGGCCGTGGACTGTCTGGCGCGGCGTGCTGCGACGGGGGAGCGTGAAGCGGGTGAGGCGTACAGCGAGAGCGTTGGCAACGCACGCAAACCGGTGCGTTGCCGTGCGAAGTGTGGGGACGTGGGGGGCCCGTGGATACGAACATGGGCTGGCGGTTTGAGCCGCTTTCTTTTGCCTACTTTTCTTTGCGGCGGCAAAGAAAAGTAGGTGCCGCCCCGCACAGGGGCGACGCATGCGGACCACAAACAAATCGCGGATGCCAGCGCAAAACCCAGGCGAACCAGAACCGCCCCCGCCGCGAAGGCGCAAACACGTTCCCAAGAGCAAGAGCAAGAGCAAAAAGCAAAAAGCAAAAAGCAAAAGCAAAAACAGAAAACCCGCGTTCAAACAAAAGCTTCCCCGCCGAGCCCCGGCGCCCCCTGCCGCCTCCGATCCGCGACCAACACCACATCAGAAATCTCAAACGCAGCCACCGCATCCTTCATCTGCCGCGTTTGCTGATGCAACGAAGAAGCCGCCGCCGCAGCCTCCTCTACCAGTGCCGCGTTTTGCTGCGTCATCTCATCCATCTGCACGACGGCCTGATTGACCTGCTCAATACCCGTGCTCTGCTCCAGCGATGAAGCGCTGATCTCGGCCATCATCTGCGTGACCCGCGAAATCGACTCCGATACATTGCGCATCGCTTCGCCCGCGCGCTCGACCAGCACCGACCCACCCTGAATCTCCGCGACCGACTCGCTGATCAGTTGCTTGATCTCCTTCGCCGACTGCGCGCTGCGCTGCGCGAGACCGCGCACTTCACCCGCGACAACTGCAAAACCGCGTCCCTGCTCGCCCGCGCGCGCGGCCTCGACGGCCGCATTCAACGCAAGAATGTTGGTCTGGAACGCGATGCCGTCGATCACCGTGATGATCTCCGCAATACGGTCCGAGCTTTGCGCAATGCCGTGCATCTTCGCGACAACCTGATTGACCACGTCACTGCCGTGCGAGGTCGCATCGAGTGCCGTCTCCGCCAGCGCATTCGCTTCGCGTGCGTGGTCGGCGTTCTGGCGCACGGTCGCCGTCAACTCTTCCATGCTCGACGCCGTCTCTTCGAGCGATGCAGCCTGATTCTCCGTGCGCGCCGACAGATCGGCATTGCCCGTGGCGATTTCGTCGGCGCCGATATAGATCGAATCGGCGGCTTCGCGCACGGTCTTCACGGTACGCGCGACGCTCGCCTGCATCACCGACAGGCCCAGGAACAAACGCCCGATCTCATTCGTGCCGCGCGCTTCGATCGGCTGGTTCAGGCGGCCTTGCGAGATTCGCTCGAAGTGCCGTCCCGCTTCTTCCAGCGGACCCACGACGCCGCGCCGCAACGCCACATATACGCCCGCCGTGCCCGCCAGCAGTAGCGCCAGAATGACGAGGCCAACCGAGCGGAACAGCGTCTGACGTGCGTCGATCGAATCCATCGACGCGCGGCCCGTCGCGTCGCCGAATTGCGTGAAGTTGTGCAGCTCGGTCAGATACGCGTCCTGCATGCCTTGGGTCGGCTGGTCGAGGAACGCCTGAATATTGCCCGCGTCGAGGTATTGCGCGAGCTCGCCGAGCGCAGTGTGAATCTTCTGGTACTTCTCGTTCAGTGCGGCGGCGCGCGCGTTGTTTTCGTCGTTGAGTTTCGGGGCGGTCATGAAGACCGCGAACGACCGGTCCGCGGCAGCGAGCTGCTCGCGCGCGTGCTGGACGATATCGGTCGGTTCCGCGCCGCCGCGCACCATCCGCGTGCCGGCGCGCGACAGGTTGATGCGTGCGTCCATCAGACGCTGCGTCGTCTCATTGACGGCATTCACCTGATGCAGCGCGACGTTCGCGAGATCGTTGACGTCGTCGTGCGTTCGGGTCATCGACCAGAACCCGAGCCCTTCCGTCACCAGCTGGAAAATACAGAAAGCGGCCAGAACACTTAACAAGCCTGAAGCGACTTTGATCTTGCTGAACATCGAAACACCTGAATTGCTGAGAAGGACGGGAGTGCATCCGGGTTTACGGCAATGTCAGGCGAAGCCTTGAGTGCTCGTCGGCAAAATTCCTGGTGCGTGAGTATTTCGGAAGCTTACGCGGTGCGATTACGTCGATTTACACAATAATTGCAGCGCCATTCTGCGAATTCCCTTGACGCGCTGCATTCACGCTTCCTAGAGTGGGGACATCGCCATGCGGGTTATGCCCGAAGGAACGACGATGACAGACCTACTCGACCGGGCGCGCGGCGCGCTGCACGCCCAGCCATTCAGCGTGCTGCTCGGCACCGAACTGATGTATGTCGGTGCGAACGAGTTGACGCTGTGCCTGCCGATCCGCGACGAATTGCGGCAGCAGCATGGTTTCGTGCACGGCGGTGTGATCAGTTATCTCGTCGATAACGCGCTCACTTTTGCTGGTGCGCTGGCGCTTGGGCCTCGTGTTGTGACGGGCGAGTACAAGATCAACTATCTGCGGCCCGCGATGGCGGGCGTGCTGATGGCACGCGCGGAAGTGGTGTATGTGGGGCGGCAGCAGGCTACCTGTCAGTGCGATGTGTTCGTCACCGATGGCGATAAGGAAAGGCTCGTCGCTGTCGCGCAGGGGACGATCAATCGTATCGGGGATGGGACGGAGGCTGGGGCTCCGTATGAAGGGGATCGGCATATGCGGGAGTGATGTTTTTTTTGTCTGCGACGCTCGGGTGGTTGGCGTTTTTCTCGTATCTGCGATGCTGTTTGGGTTGCCTCTGCGATGGTCGCTGCGGATGCGCGCGTAATGTCTCGAACGTGATTTGTTAGCGGGCTTCAGGCTTCACCGGTCGGGGTTTTTGGCCTTTGCTTTCGCTGGCATCCGCGATTTGCTTTTGCTTTCGCTGGCATCCGCGATGCGTTATCTAG
>NZ_JAGUUD010000175.1:0-12184 GCF_020177535.1 Paraburkholderia sp. XV
TTGCGGCGGCAAAGAAAAGTAGGTGCCGCCCCGCACAGGGGCGACGCGTGAAGCAAGCTAACGCAACGCGGATGCCAGCGCAAAGAACAAACCAGCCACGCCACGAAGTCGCAGACAAGAACCCCCTTCAGGCCCTGATCAAAAACCCTCGCATATAAGCCTGATCCGCATTCCCATCCCAAACCCGCCCATCAACGAGCACCGCCGACGGCGCATCGGCCCACACCCTCACTCCAACATTGGCGGCCGCCTTTCGATACAGATCAACCTGATTAACCTCCCCCGCAATACGCGCAAAATCATCCCTCCACCCAGCCATCCCCCACCGCGCATACTGCGCAAAAAACCAAACCCCTTCCGCAGGATGCGGATAATTCACCGCCCCATCAGCAAAAAACTTCACAGCCCGCCGCTTTTCATCAGAACCCGCAGCAATCAACCGTGGAGCAATCAGCCCGGCAGGCACGCCAACAAACTCATCGCTGGCGAGCCGAGCCGAAATCTCCACCCGATGCACATCATCATCAAGCCACCGGCACGCCTCGAGCATCGTCTGCACGAGCGCCCGAGCCGTATTCGGATACCGCGTAACAAAATCGCGCCGGCTCGCCAGCACCTTCTCTGGATGATCCGGCCACACCTCACTCGTATACGCGATCGTTCTGCCAACACCGCGCTCCTGCGCAACCGCATTCCACGGCTCGCCGACACACAGCCCGTCAAGCCGATCCTGCGCAAGCGCATCGACCATCTGCGGCGGCGGAATCACCACGCCTTCGATATCGCGCAAAGGATGCACGCCCTGCGAAGCGAGCCAGTAATACAGCCACATCGCATGCGTACCCGTCGGGAAAGTCTGCGCGAACACGGGCTTGCGCCCGAGCGTCGCCAGCGCGGCAGGCAGCGTCTTGTGCTCGTCGAGCGCAGCAGCAAGACGGTTCGATACCGTGATCGCCTGGCCGTTGCGGTTCAGCACCATCAACACGGCCATATCCGTTTGCGGGCCACCAATGCCGAGCTGCACGCCATACACGAGGCCGTAAAGCGAATGCGCAGCATCGAGATCGCCCGACAACAGCTTGTCGCGTATCGCGGCCCACGACGGCTGCTTCAGCAGTTCGATCGTCAGTCCGTGCGCATGGCCGAATTCGAGCAGCTTCGCGGCAACCAGAGGCGCAGCGTCGCTGAGCGCGACGAAACCAAGCCGCAAGTGCGTCTTCTCGAGCTTGCCGGGTTCGTCGGGGGAAGAAAGGTAGGCGGGTGAGTTCATGGGCAGCGCATCAATCGGGCAGGTCGGCTGCGGCGACGATCTGGCGCGCAACCTCGGCGAGCTTCACGCCCTGGTTCATCGCACGCTTGCGCATCGTCGCGTAGGCGGCGTGTTCGGTCATCTTTTGCGAATCCATCAGCAGGCGCTTCGCGCGGTCGATCAGCTTGCGCTCGGCCAGTTCGTTCTCGGCCTGCGCCAGCCGCTCGCGCAGTTGCGACTCCTGCGCGAAGCGCGCCAGCGCCACTTCGAGAATCGGCGCGAGGCGCTCCGTCGCCAGTCCTTCGACAAGATATGCCGTCACGCCCGCGCCGACGGCATCGCGTATCAGCTGCTGGTTGGCGTCGTGGCTGAACATCAGCACCGGGCGCGGCGCCGTCGCGTTCATCACGGCAAGCTGTTCGAGCGTATCGCGCGAAGGCGATTCCGTGTCGACGATGATCACGTCGGGCCGTTCGCTCTCGACAGTCTTGTGCAGCGCCTGCGGCGACGCGGTGGCGGCGAGCATCTCGTAGCCGAGCCGCGCAAGCGTATCGCGCAACTCGCCGATGGGTTTGTCGGTATCGGTTACGAGCAAAACACGCAGCATGGATTGCCCGGTATGGAATAGGGGAAGTTACACAGCTTCATTCGTCGGATTGCGGCTTCTGCATTGCGTCTCGCGGCGGGTGGGCAGCAGTCGCGTGTTTGCTGCGACCTGTCGGAAAGCGTGCAGTCATCCTGCAACTTGTATGCCACCAATCGACAATTGCCCTAACGTTTGCTGCGCACAGCTTCGAGTGATCATTGCAGCATTCTGTTGTCGCACCGTGTCAGTGCGCGTCGCGGTGCGCTGCACCTGTTTGGCGCGAAGCAGCGAGTGCGGAGCCGGCCCATCTACGACCTGCTCGCGTAGCGCGCTTTACCGCGAGCCGAGCCAGCGTGCGTAGCTGCGCGGCGAAAATGCGAAGGTCAAGGCGATCATCGCGGCGATGCAGGCCGCGAGCATGATCCACGCGGCCGCGAAGCTGCCCGTCAGGTCGCGCAAGCGTCCGGCGACGACAGGCGAAATCGCCGCCACGATGAAGCCCACGCCCTGCACGAACGCAACGAGGTTTCCGGCGATGCGATGATCGCCGGCATGATCGAGCGCCGTCACGAGCGTCAGCGAGAACGTACCACCGAGTCCCGCGCCTGCAATCGCGACCCACGCGAGCGGCAACGCATCCGGATACGCGAGCAGCCCGACGATCCCCACCAGTTGCGCGGACAGTCCGGCGACGAGCCACGGCCGGCGGTCGCGGAACGACGCGGCCGCGAGCGGCAGCAGCAGCGCCGACGCCGCCTGGAAGACGGTCATCGCCGCGAGCAGCGAACCGCTCTGCGCGACGCTCGCGCCACGTTGCTGGTAGTACGCGGGCAGCCACGCAACCAGCGTCGTGTAGCCGCCATTGACGAGGCCGAAGTGCAGGCCCAATGCCCACGCGCGGCGCTTCTTCCAGATCGCCACATGCGCGTGCCCGGGACTCGCAGCCAGGGGCGCGGCGGCGGGTCCATCGAGCGCCGATGCGCGGCGTTGCAGCGCGAGCCAGCACATGCAGGCGATCACAGCAGGCACGGCCCACATCGCGAGGCCCGCGTGCCATGAACCGGACGCCTTCGCGACATAGGGGCTGAGGCTCGCGCCCAGACCGCCGCCGCCCATGATCGACGCGGAGAACAGGCCCATCGCAAGCGGCACGCGTGCATGAAAGCGCTGCTTCATCACGCCCGGCAACAGCGCCTGAATGACGGCGACGCCCGTGCCCGCGACGAGCGCCGTCATCAGCAACGCCGTGCCGCTCGAAGCAGCCAGCCGCGCGCCGCACGCGACACCAATAGCCAGCAGCCCCAGCGCGACCCCGCGCGCTTCGCCGACCACGCGCGTCAGCAAGCCCGCGCCGAACGCGCCGAATCCCATCGCGACGACAGGCAGGCTGGTCAACAGCGAGGCGCCCGAGAAACTGAGACCCGTGGCCGCGCGGATCGTCGCCATCAACGGGCTCACGGACGTCAGCAGCGGCCGCAGGTTGATGCCGATCGCCACGATGACGGCAAGCCAGAGCCCGTCCTGCCACGATAGGGCCGACGATGTCGTGCGATGCGAAATGCGCGGGGAATCGATGCCGGGAGTCTGGTTCACGGGGTGTCCTACGGATCAGTCGAAAGCGTTTGGTTAACCATAATATCGGAAAATGGTTAACCACTCGGCGCCAATCCGCTATCCCCGGTATTGGGCCGATGCTGTCGACGCTTCATGCGCGTAGGGCCGCGCGCCGCTAAAATACGGCCGCCGCCGCCACCTTCCCACTCGCACACCATGGCCACACGCCCGCACACACCGCCGCCTGCCCCGGAAGACGACAACGTCGAGGACCGCATCTATGCGTCGATCACCACGGCGCTGCTCGAAGGCCGGCTGCGCCCGGGCGCGCAGCTCGTCGAGCGCGATCTCGCGGCCGCGTTCAACTGCACGCGCGGCGCGCTGCGCAAGGTGCTGGCGCGGTTGGGGTTCGAAGGCAAGCTGGTGCTGGAAGCGAATCGCGGCGCGTTCGTGCCGGCGCCGTCGGAGGAGGATGTGCGCCAGGTCTATCGCGCGCGGCAGATCGTCGAGGCTGGGATCGTCACCGCGCTATGCGGTGCGCTGTCGTCACAGGACAGGCGTGTGCTGAAGGCGCATATCGCAAGCGAGAAAAAGGCGCTGAAGGAAGGCCGCGTGGATGAACAGGTGCGGCTCGCGGGGCACTTTCATGTGCTGCTGACGCAGATCGCGGGGAGCGCGGAATTGCAGGGCTTCGTCGCGCAACTCGTGGCGAAGACGGAGCTATACAAGGCGCTTTACGATCCGTCGAAGGGCACGACCTGCTCCGCCGACGAACACGCGCAGCTCATCGAGGCGCTGGACGATGGTGACTTGAACGCGGCGCTCGAAGCAATGCGCGCGCATCTCGCGGAGCTGGAAGAGCGCGTCGTGACGCGTATGCAGACCAGGGCGAGCGACGATCCCCGTGCGGTCTTTCGTGGGTGAATCGATCGGCATGCGTTGCACATGCCGCATCTCTTACGGTGATCGACGATTGCCCTGTACGTCGATTCACCATTGCGTCGCGCCGGTCATGAGCGCGGGACGCTTCAGTGGGTTGCCGCTACGTTAGCGGCGGCGCATGGGTGCGCTACGCGGGCCGCTGCTTCGTTCGTCCTTGTGACGGAAATTGATGCGCCCTTTGGTCAGGTCGTAGACCGACAGTTCGAGCGTGACGCGGTCGCCCGCGAGGATACGGATGTGATTCTTGCGCATGCGTCCCGACGCGTACGCGCCCACGACCACGCCGTTATCCAGCGTGACGCGGTAGCGGCTATCGGGTAGTACTTCGTCGACGATGCCGTCCAGTTCAAGCAGTTCTTCTTTCGCCATGCATTACTCCTGGTCGATGAGGGAAGGGTGCGGCGCGCGCGGCGCGCAGCGTAATTTGCGCGGCAGCACGAAGGCTGCCGCGTCGATGCGGTGAGACGATGATGCTGATGCGCGCGTTGCGCTGCGCGAGATCAAAGGTCGGAAACCGTCTGTCCGTCGACCCGGCCGTCGATCACTTGTGCTGCATGCTCCATGCAGGCTATGCGGGCCTTGCCCGCGCCTTCGAACGGCCGGAAATACGACAGGCGGAACACGCGGCCATCGGCGGCGGCGTTCGCGCCGACCCGGCAGATGCGAACCGACGCGTCATAGCCGCTGTCGATCGAATTGCGGTGCGCCACGCCGTTCGCCGTGCGGCGCGGATAGATCAGCGGATGAATTTCGTAGCCCTTGTACGTCTTGATGCCTTGCGTCGTCATATACACAGTCCTGTGATGCGGCTGCCGGCGCGCGTCACTGCAACGGGCAGGCGCGGCGAATAGGCAGCGGGCGGCGCAGCGCCATGGGGCGCGCCGCAATGGAAAAAGTCTCGCGCGAGCCGTATGCGCTGGCTCGGACGCAACCGCGATCAACGCGGAACGGATGGAGAAAAATACGCTGATGCCGCACGGGCAACGAACGTAGCGAATGTCACCCCGTCGGGTTCAGGCGTGCAGCGCGTGGCCGGAGTGACGAAGACCGCCGTGTTGCCGCTGCATGATGTTGCGCGATAACGGGACGGCTGGGATGCAATGCAATCAGTGCAACGCGGCGAAGACGAGAAGACGTTGACGCGTTACGGTGAAGAAGTTGACGGGTGATGCGGGCAGAGCGCTGCGTTAAATATATTATGCCCTAAAAACAGGGCTTTGGGTAGCAGAAACTTTCCCGCGACCGCTTTCGCGGAGCATGCCCGTTTGGCGCGCGGCACCGCGCGCGGCCGCTCGGCGCGCTCAGTCGGCCGTTTGCGTCAAGCGTTTCTGGAGTTCGCGGCTGGCGGCGAGCGGAATGCGCGCATCGTCCCACTTGGCTAGCCATTCAACTTCCTTCGACGTGAAAACCTGGCCGTGGTTGCGCAGCGCGTACTGCAGCGAATCGATGATGTGATTGCGGATGATCTCGGGCGTGCGTGCATCGTCGAGCACGGTACGAAACGCTTCGAGCGTAGCCATCAGTTGCCTCTTTTCGGTGAACGCTTGTGAATGATCTGACTCTTGAGTCTCGTCTTTTATCGCACATCAAAAAGCGCGGTGCCACGCGGTCAAAATTCACGCGGTCAGATGTCCGCAGGCCATGCCGGGTATGCGCTTTGCAACGCGCCCGAGGCGCCTGACGCACTATTCGGCTCGCCATTCCAGACGATTCAAGACAACACGAGGTCCGCCATGACAATCAGAGCAATCGCGCCGCTCGCGCTATGGACCGTCGCACAACTGGCCGTCGCGGCAACGGGCGATGCATCGTGCGGCGTGCTGGCGGGCGCGGGCGCGTCGGGCGCATCGAGCGTGTCGGCCGCGAGCGGCTTCGCGCTGCGCGACGGCGAGCCCGTCGATTTCATCGCGGGCGGCAAGACGGTGCCGGGCACGCTGCATGTGTTGAAGGACGGCGGCATCTATCGCGCGTACTGGCAGCCGCAAGGCCGCCCCGAGCGCTACGTGCTCGCCAACGCGGGGACGGATGCCGTGCGCCTGATCGCGACGCCGGCGCAGGGCAAGCCCGCCACCGACGGCATGCCTGGCACGACGCTCAATCCGCAGCAGGTGCTGTCGTGTCCGACGCTGTGAGCGCGCGTGGGCGTCTCAGCTTCGACGGTCCGGTGCGGGCCACCACGTCCAGCCGCGCTGATCGCGTTGCAGTTCGATCACGGAAAGGGGCGGCACCTCGATACGCGCGAATCTCGCGGACGGCGCTTGCAGCACATGCATGAGCGCCGCGCGGATCACTCCCGCATGCGTGACGGCGATGACCGTGCCGCGCTGCTCGAACGCATCGAGCCAGCCGCCGACGCGCAAGGTCAGCGCATCGAACGATTCGCCGCCATGCGGCGCGGATGACGGATCGCGCGTCCATGCGTCGAGTGCGTTCGTGTCCTCGTTCGCCACGTCGAGCAAACGGCGCCCACGCCAGCGGCCGAAGTCGGCGTCGGCGAGATCCGGCACGATCGTCGCCGCCAGTCCAAGCGCCCGCGCCGTGTCCAGCGCGCACGCAGCGGGGCTGCTGAGCGCGGCATCGGCGTTCAGCAAGCCGGCATGCGATGCGCGAAACGACGTGGCTTCTTCGACCGCGCGGGTATCGAGGGGATCGTCGGCGGGGAACGTGCCCTTGCGTTGCGCGGCCGTCGCCGGGTGGCTGATCAACAACAGGCGTGTGCGCATCGACGGCCTTGGGTCCGGGAAATGGGAAGAAAGAGGGCAAGAAACAGGAGAGCGTTTCGCAGTTTAGCCGTAGAATAGTCGCCACTCGAAGCGCGGAAGCCGGTGCAAGCCCGGCGCGGTCGCGCCACTGTAATCGGCAGCAAATGCGTACACAACAGGCTGTACACAAGCCGGAAGCCAGACCCAAGCTTCGACCTTTCTCATCATTCGACTATCGGGGCGCGTAACCCCAAGGAGATGTCCGTCATGAACGACGCCGTTCTCGACCACGCCGGTCAGACCGATCAACCTGCCATCACCCCCATCCCGCTGCGCGAGCTGCTGCCCTGGATTCTGTTCGGCGGCCTGCTGATGCTGCTCGCGCTCTATTTCGTCGGCGCCGAACAGGGCGCGACCTCGCTGATTCCCGGCATGTACGTGCATGAATTCGTGCACGACGGCCGCCATCTGCTCGGCTTTCCTTGCCACTGATCGCGTAAGGGAGTCATCACCATGGTGGGTAAGTTATTGATGCGAGGGATGCTCGCAGGCATCGTCGCGGGTTTGCTGACGTTCGCCTTTGCGCGCGTGGCAGGCGAGCCGCTCGTCGATACGGCGATCTCGTTCGAAGAAAAGATGCAAACCGCGCACGATCACGGCGACGCCAGCGGCGCTCACGATCATGAAGAAGAACTCGTCAGCCGCGGCACGCAGGCGGGCCTCGGTCTGCTGACGGGCGTCGTCGCGTATGGCATGGCGTTCGGCGGGCTGTTCGCGCTGACGTTCGCGTATCTGCATGGACGCGTCGGCCGGCTCGGTGCACGTGCGTTGTCGGCGTGGCTCGCAGTGGGCGCCTATGTCGCCGTCGTGCTGGTGCCGACCATCAAGTATCCGGCGAATCCACCTTCCGTGGGCGATCCGGAAACCATCGGCATGCGCACGGGGCTGTTCTTCCTGATGATCGTCACGTCGCTCGTCGTGGCGGTGTTCTCGATGAAAGTCCGCAAGCACCTGGTGTCGCGGCTCGGCGTGTGGAACGCGTCGATCGTGGGCGGAATCGTGTTCATCGCGATCATCGCCGCGATCCAGATCGCGCTGCCGACGGTCAACGAAGTGCCCGAAGCGTTCCCCGCCGTCGTGCTGTGGAAGTTCCGCTTCACGGCGCTCGGCATGCAGGCAATCATGTGGGCCACGATCGGCCTGTTGTTCGGGGCACTGGTCGAGCGCAGCGAACGCATCGCGCGCGCATCGGCTGCAGCGGCACGCAACTCGGCTTATCTGTAACGCTACTTTTCCGCGTCTGCGCCTGAATGCGCAGACGCGCGGCTCTCTTCCCCGTTTCGTTCCGTTCGCCGCTTCCAGGCAATCTCCAGAAACCGCGCCAGACATGGGTTGCGGTTCGACGGCGACCAGACGAGCATTTGCGAAATCGTCGGCGCGTCGTCGAGCGGTCTGAAGACGACGCCTGCGAGTTGCGCCTTGCGCATCGACTCCGGCACCAGCGCGATCCCCACGCCTTCGTCGACGAGACTCAACACTGTCTGCTGCAACTGCACTTCGAAGCGCACATCGGGCGCGAAACCGCCTTGCGCGCAATGGTCGACGATGGTCGCGCGCAGGCTCGGCGACACGGCTTCCGACGCCATCACGAACGGCTCGCGCGCGAGCTGCGCGATCTTCAGTTGATGCGCGCAAGCGAGCGGATGCTCGCGCGACAACGCGACGCACAGCGGCTCGGTGAAGATCGCGCGGGTGTCGAGATCCTTGCTTTGCGCGCCCGGAAACATGATTGCGGCGTCGATCTGCCCGCTCAGCACCTGCGGCGCCAGATCATTCGATACGACTTCGCGCAGGTTGAGCGTGACGCCGGGCCAGGCGTCACCGTACGCGCGCGCATAGCTGGGCAGCACGCTGTACGCGGCGCACATCGTGAAGCCGACGGTCAACTGGCCAGTGTCGCCGACGGCCGCCGCGCGGGCATGTCTGGCCGCCTGCTCGATCGACGCGAGTATCGCCTTCGCGTCTTCGTAGAAACGCTCGCCCGCGGCCGTGAGCGTGACGCTGCGCGGACTGCGCTCGATCAGCGTGACGCCGAGCGCGGCTTCCAGCGCAGCTAGTTGCCGGCTCAGCGGCGGCTGCGACAGGTTCAGCCGCGCGGCCGCACGCCCGAAATGGCGGGTTTCGGCGAGCGTGACGAAGTAGCGAAGCGGCTTGACGTCGAGCATGATGCAAAAAAAGTATCGTCGAGGGTTGGATTCGGCATTGGATTGTATAGGTGTAAACGCTTAACCTTGCGCGTTTCCTCCCTTTTTACCTTCGTTGCCGCAACTTCATGCTGTCTACGCTCGAAATCCTGCTGCCCGTCTTTGCGCTGATCTTCGCGGGCTTCTTTTGCCGCCGTCGCAATCTGCTCGGCGCCACGGCGGCTTCCGAACTGAACCGCTTCGTGGTGTGGCTCGCGCTGCCCGCATTGCTGTTCGACACGATGGCCCATTCGACCTGGCATCAGCTCGATCAGCCGGCCTTCATCGCGACGTTCTCGATTGCCTGCGCGGGCGTGTTCGTGGTTGTGCTGCTGGCGCGGCTCGCCAGCGGGCGGCATCTTGCCGATGCAAGCGTCGACGCGATCGCCGCGTCGTATCCGAACACCGGCTACATCGGCTTTCCGCTCGGGCTGCTCGCATTCGGCAGGGCGAGCCTCACGCCGACCACCATCGCGACGATCATCGTCGCCTGCGTGCTGTTCGCGCTCGCGATCGTGCTGATCGAGATCGGCCTGCAGACCGAGCGCACGCCGCACAAGCTCGGCGCAAAAGTCGTGTGGCGGCTGCTGCGCAATCCGCTGATCGCGTCGCCGATTCTCGGTGTGCTGGCGGCGAGCGCGGATGTCGCGCTGCCGCACAGCGTCGAGACGTTCCTGAAGCTGCTGAGCGGCGCGGCGAGCCCGTGCGCGCTGGTGAGCCTCGGGCTGTTCCTCGCGGAAAAGCGCACGCCGGCGGAGCAGGCGGCCGAGCCCGTCACGTCGTTCGTGCTGACGGCCATCAAGCTGATCGCTCAGCCTGCGCTCGCATGGTGGATCGCCGCGCGTGTGTTCGCGCTGCCCGCGCCGATGGTCGACATGGCCGTGCTGCTCGCCGCGCTGCCGACGGGCACAGGCCCTTACATGCTTGCCGAGTTCTACGAACGCGAGGCGCACATCACGTCGCAGACCATTCTGCTGTCGACGCTGGGATCGCTCGTTTCGCTGTCGCTGCTGCTGTTCTATATGCACGCGCCTGGGTGACGACGGCAGGTTGATCCGTTGTCGCGGGCTCGCAACGCGCGCTGAATGAGCAGTGGTCTGCTCATTTTTTTCGCCTTACACTCGCCTGAAGTTCCATATAAGGAAACATGTTTTATATATGGAACAATCGCGACCGGCTCATTGGCGAAAACAGCAAGACAGCGAGAGACCAGACAACATGAAAAGCTTGACCATCAACGCCCGGATCGCGACGACGATTGCGTTTCTCGGCGTGCTGCTGATCGCGACGGGCGCGCTCGGCATTTTCGGCATGGCGAAGAGCAACCGGGCGCAGCGCGACGGGTACGAGGTCAATTTTGCGTCGGTGGTGGCGCTGGGCCGTTCGGGGACGGCGATGTCGCGGGCGCGCTTCGGCCTCGACTGGGCCATGAGCAATCCGCATTCGCCGCAGCTCGGCGAGCAGTTGAACCGCGCGAAGCGTCTGCTCGGCGACGCCGACAGGGCATGGGCCGAATTCCGCGCGCTGCCGAAGACGCCCGCGCTGCAAAGCCTTACCGACGATCTCGACGCGAAACGCACGGCGGTGCTGCGCGACGGCATCGACCAGCTGATCCAGGCGATCGGCAGTGGCGACACGAGCTGGATGGACGAGAGCCGCGCGAATCATCTGATTGGCCTGTATTCGGCGATGAACGCGAGTCAGGGCGCGCTGGAGAAATATCTCGACGACGCTGCGCAGGCCGCCGCCGACCATTCGTCCGCGACGTTTCGCACGCTGCTGACGGCGTGCATCGCGAGCATTGCCGTCGGGCTGGGCGTCGCGTACCTCAGCTGGCGGGCGTTGCGTCGGGCGATCATGTCGCCGATGCGCGACGCGCTTGGCCAGTTCGACGCGATCGCATCGGGCGAACTGCGCACGCGCGTCGAGATCCGTTCTGAGGACGAGATGGGCACGCTGCTGCACGGCCTCGCGACGATGCAGGACAAGCTCGGCGCGACGATCACGACGGTGCGCAAGGGTTCCGATTCGATCGCGGCCGCGACACAGCAGATCGCGGCGGGCAACCTCGATCTGTCGCAGCGCACGGAGGAGCAGGCTGCGTCGCTGGAACAGACGGCTGCGGCGATGGACGAGCTGACATCGACCGTGCAGTTGAACGCCGAGAACGCGCAGCACGCGAGCAAGCTGGCCGAAGACGCATCGTCGATGACGGCGCACGGGCGCGAAGCGGTCGGCAGCCTTGTCGAGACGATGCATCTGATTGACGCCGGTTCGTCGAAGATGACGGGCATCATCACGGCGATCGAAGGGATTGCGTTTCAGACCAATATTCTGGCGCTGAACGCGGCTGTCGAGGCGGCGCGCGCGGGCGAGGAGGGGCGCGGCTTCGCGGTCGTCGCGGGGGAGGTGCGCAGCCTTGCGCAACGCTCGGCGGCGGCGGCGAAGGAGATCGGCATGCTGATCGCGGATTCGACGTCGCGCGTCGCGCACGGCGCGCAGATCGCGACGGGCGCGGGCGATACCATTCGCGATATCGAGACCGCGATTTCTCGGGTCGCGAAGATTGTTGGTGAGATTGCGACGGCGTCGCAGCAGCAAAGCGACGGGATCAAGGAAGTGAGCCTCGCGGTTACGCAGATGGATGAAGTGACGCAGCAGAACGCGGCGCTGGTGGAAGAGAATGCCGCGACGGCGGCGGCGCTTGCGGATGAGGCTAAGCGGTTGAGTGAGTTGACGGCGGCGTTTAGGGTGGGAGTGGGCTGACGGTTCAGGGTGGATGGGGGTGTGCTTGTGTTGTTGCTGGCATCCGCCGGTTTGTTGTCTTGCTTCTCGCGTCGTCGCCGTTCGGTGTTTTGGCCTTTGCGCTGGCATCCGCGTGACGTTAGCTCGCTTCAGGCGTCGCCCC
>NZ_JAGUUD010000176.1:0-12092 GCF_020177535.1 Paraburkholderia sp. XV
AAGAAAAGTAGGTGCCGCCCCGCACAGGGGCAACGCCTGAAGCGAGCTAACGTAAAGCGGATGCCAGCGCAAACACAAGCAAACCAAACGATCGTCGCAAGACAAAAAAACACCCAACGGCCAGCCACATCGAGAACCAAAACCCATCGAACGGTCGGTTTATAATCCAGACGATAGTCTCAAAAACCCGAAAACCCCAGCCCGGGCAGCGCAGCAAGCCCGCCAAGGACGATATGGAAGCCAAACCTCCCCGCCGCACGCGCGAACGGATTCTCGAGCTATCGTTGAAGCTCTTCAACGAGATCGGCGAGCCGAACGTCACGACGACGACGATCGCCGAGGAAATGGAAATCAGTCCAGGCAACCTGTACTACCACTTCCGCAACAAAGACGACATCATCAACAGCATCTTCAGCCAGTTCGAGCAGGAGATCGAAAAGCGTCTGCGTTTCCCGGAGGACCACCGCGCAACCATCGACGAAATGTGGTCCTATCTGCAGTACATGGTCGATTTCACATGGCGCTACCGCTTCCTGTATCGCGACCTCAACGACCTGCTAGCACGCAACCGCACGCTGGAAACACACTTCAAGCAGATCATCAGCCACAAGGTGCGCTTCGCGAGCCAGTTCTGCGAGCAACTCGTGGCCGACAACGAAATGGTCGCGACACCCGAAGAACTCAAGGTCATCGCGACCAATATCGGTGTGATCGCGACCTACTGGCTGTCGTATCAGTTCGTCATGAATCCGCGCAAGTACAACGAACAGGAAGCAATCCAGGCCGAACTGCATCAGGTCAGCGTGCAGATCGTGTCGCTGATGGCGCCGTATCTGCGTGGCCGCTCGCGCGAACTGTTCGACGACCTCGTGTCGGGCAAGCATCCGCAGCGCGAGTTCTACGACTATCTGCCCCCGCGCGAACCTCGCAACGAATCGAAGGACCGGTAACGATGAAGGCAGTCTGTGTCTATTGCGGCTCCTCCAACGGAGCCAAACCGCTGTACCGCGACGCCGCCAAAGCATTCGGACGCGCGCTCGTCGCGGCAAACCTGTCGCTCGTCTACGGCGGCGGCAAGGTCGGTCTGATGGGCGTGATCGCCGACGAAGTGATGGCCGCCGGCGGCCGCGCGATCGGCGTGATTCCAGAACTGCTGGTCAACAAGGAAGTCGGCCACAACGGCCTGTCGGAACTGCACGTCGTGCCCGACATGCATCAGCGCAAGAAGATGATGGCCGATCTCTCCGACGCGTTCGTCGCGATGCCGGGCGGCGCAGGCACGCTCGAAGAGCTGTTCGAGGTCTACACTTGGGCACAGCTTGGCTATCATCAGAAAGCTGTGGCCGTGCTGAATATCGACGGTTTCTACGATCCGTTGATCGCGATGCTCGAACACACCGTGCAGGAGGGCTTCATGCGCCAGACCTACTTCGACATCCTTCAGGTCGACAGCGATCCCGCCGCTCTGATCCAGAAGCTGCAGCGCTACCAGCCGCCCGCAAGCGACAAGTGGGCGGACAACCGCGAGCGCGTGTGATGCGCGTCGAGCGCTTTCCTGCTGCATAGCGAGAGGCAAGCATGACGAAAGTGGTTCTGATCACGGGCGCGAGCCGCGGCATCGGCCGCGCGACGGCCCGCATGCTCGGTGCACACGGCTGGTCGGTCGGCGTGAACTATGCCACCAATGAAGCGGCCGCCAGACAGACAGCCGCCGAAGTCGGACGCGCAGGCGGCCACGCGCGCCTGATCGCGGGCGACGTCGCCGACGAAGCCCAGGTCATCGCGATGTTCGATGCAGTGGAGCATGCGTTTGGCCGCATCGACGCGCTCGTCAACAACGCGGGTATCGTCGCGCCTTCCATGCCGCTCGCCAACATGGACGCCACGCGCCTGAAGCGCATGTTCGACGTCAACGTATACGGCGCGTATCTGTGCGCGCGCGAGGCGGCGCGGCGCATGTCGAAAGATCGCGGCGGACATGGCGGCGTGATCGTGAATGTGTCGTCGGCGGCGTCGCGGCTCGGCTCGCCGAACGAATACGTCGATTACGCCGGCTCGAAAGGCGCAGTCGACACAATGACGATCGGCCTCGCGAAAGAACTCGGCCCGCAGGGCATCCGCGTGAACGCGGTGCGCCCCGGACTGATCGACACCGACATCCACGCGAGCGGCGGCCGTCCCGACCGCGCCGCGGTGCTCGGCGTGCAGACGCCGCTCGGCCGCCCGGGCACGGCCGACGAAGTCGCCGAAGCGATCGTCTGGTTGTTGAGCGATGCGTCGTCGTATGTGACGGGCGCGCTGCTGGATGTCAGCGCCGGCCGCTGAGCCGATCTAGAACGACGACCCGGGCTCACGCAAAAACGCGACCTCTTCCTCGCTCGACGAACGCCCGAGCAACGCATTGCGATGCGGAAAGCGCCCGAAGCGCTCGACGATCCGCGCGTGCCGCAGAGCGGAGCGCGCATACGAAGGGGCTAGCCCCTGTGCTTCGAGCAGCGTGTAAAGACGCACGCCTTCGCGCTGGCCTTCCACCGTCTCGACGTGCTCGAACGGAATGTACGCGAACGCGCGGTGATAGACGGTCGGCAGCAGGACGTCGCTGCCCTCTTCGATCATGCGGCGCGTGATGCTCAACGCCTGCGCGTCGCCGTCGTACATGCGCGCCGTGCGCCGATGACAGTTGCGCGTGAACTGGTCGAGCACGATCACGAGCGCCAGCGAGCCGAGCGGCGTCGCGAGCCATGCGTCGAGTTCATGCGCCAGCGCCGCTTCGATCGACGCACCGAAACGCTCGCGCAGCATCGCGTCGAACGCGTCGCTGCGTTTGAACCAGCGCTTCTGGTCCTTGCCATAGCCGTCCGAACCCGGCGTGCCGAACCAGCAATCCAGCACGTCGCGCGCGGTCGGATCGAGTGCCGCGTAGTCCGCTTCCGGCGAATACGCCGCCGCGTCGAAGCGCACGCTCATGCGAACTCCAGCACGAGCCGCCGCGTGCGCGCGCTTTTCTTTTCCAGCTTCGCGACGCGCAGCGCACCGATCTCTTCCGTGTTGTGCACATGCGTCCCGCCGCACGGCTGCAGATCGACGCCTTCGATGCGCAGCAGCCGCACGCGCCCGAGGCCCATCGGCGGCTTCACGCTCATCGTGCGGACCAGTTCGGGGCGCGCCGCCATTTCATCGTCGGTGATCCATTGCGTCGCCACGGCATGCGCACCGCCCACCAGCTCCGCGAGCCGCGTTTCGACGAGTTCGCGCCCGATCGGCTCGACAGTCGCGAAGTCGAGGCGCGCGTAGTCGGACGTGATGCTGCAGCCATCGACGGGATACGGCAGCACAGCGCACATCAGGTGGCTCGCCGTGTGCAGGCGCATGTGCCGGTAGCGGCGCGTCCAGTCGATCTGCGCCGTCACCTTCCGGCCAACGGCAAGCTGCGCGAGCAGCGCCTCCTGGCCGGGCGCGGGAACGTGGACGGCGTCGTCGGGCGTCGCGCCTTCGAACTTCGCCTTGCGTGTGTCAGCGATCTCGATACGCGTGCCGTCGGTGAGCGTCAACACGCCCGCGTCGCCCGCCTGGCCGCCGCCAAGGGGATAGAACACGGTTTGATCGAGATGGATGCCCTGCTCGTCGAGCGCGGTGATGGTCGCGTCGCAGTGGGTCAGATAGGCGTCGTCGCGAAACAGCGCGCGCGTCGTCATGGGGAGTCTCCTTTGTGCCTGTGTCGAGCCAGCGGACATTATGCCGATGCCGCCATCGCCCGCCGCGTTCAGATCGAAGCGCTTCCGACCGAACTGTACCGGTCGCTCTGGCACGACGCTTTTACGACGCGCGACACTTCCGCTCGCGGTCGCGCAGCATGTCAGCCGGGATGATTGCGCATCCAGTCGGCCGTATCGAAGAACGAATGCAGCAGGCGCTCTCGCAGCGGCTCGGGCAGGCCGACGTCTTCCATCGCCCACGCCATGCAGCGCAGCCACTGATCGCGCTCCACCGACGCAATCTGGAACGGCAGATGCCGCGCGCGCAGACGCGGATGGCCGAAGCGGCTGATGTAATGATCCGGGCCGCCGAGCCAGCCGCACAGGAACCAGAACAGCTTGTCACGCGAGCCGTCGAGCGTCGCCGGATGCAGCTTGCGGATACCGGCGAAGTCGGCTTCGAGGTCCATCAGGTCGTAGAAACGGTCGACGATCTCGCGCACGCGCGCTTCGCCGCCCACCAGTTCGAAGGCGGTCGGCTGCGACGGCGCTTCGTCAATCGGATCAGTCATACGGGCAACTACACAGTCAAAGGAATGTCACGGCGGCGGACGCTGCCGCACGCATCACGCGTCGCGCAACGATTGCAGCGCGGGCCGCGTCAGCACATGCCGCAGGCTGAGCCAGCCGCCGACGGCGGCGCACACCACGCCCGCCGCAACGCCCGCTGGCAGGAGCCACGGGTTGAAATTGATCGAAAAATCGAACACGCGCGAGGCGAGCACGAAACCGATCAGCTGCGAGCCGATCGCCGCCATCAGCCCCGACAGAGCGCCGACCACGACGAACTCCGCGACCTGCACCGCACGCACCTGCGCGTGCGACGCGCCGAGCGCGCGCAGCAGCGCGGATTCTCGCATACGCTCGTCGCGCGTGCCCGCGAGCGCGGCGTACAGCACCAGCACGCCTGCGAACAGCGTGAAGCCGAACAGGAACTGCACGGCGCCGATCACCTGGCCGATCACGCGCTGCACCTGCGCGAGAATGGGCGCGGTGTCGATCGCGGTGAGATTCGGATACTGGCCGATCAGCCCGTCGATCACGGCGCGTTGCCCCGGCGGCACATGGAAGCTCGTGATGAAGGTGGCCGGATAGTCCTTCAGCGCGGCAGGCGGCATCACGACGAAGAAGTTGACCTTGAACGAACCCCAGTCGAGCTTGCGCACGCTCGTCACGGGCGCGTCGACCTGCAGGCCCGTCACGTCGAAGCGCAGCGTGTCGCCGACCTTCACCTTGAGAATCTTCGCGAGGCCCTGTTCGATCGAAATTTGCGGCGTGGTCGCGTTGCCGTACCACGCGCCCGATACGATCCGGTTGTCGTCCGGCAACTGCGTCGTGTACGACAGGTTGAACTCGCGATCCACCAGCCGCCGCGCATCCTCGCTCTTGAAGTCGTCGGGATTGACGGGCTTGCCGTTGATCGCGATCAGGCGGCCGCGCACCATCGGCGCAAGCTCGACGCCGGGAAAACCGTGCGCCGACAGATAGTGCGTGACGAGATCGCGCTGATCGGGCTGGATGTCGATGATGAACTCGTTCGGCGCGTCGGGCGGCGTCGAGCGTTGCCAGCCTTCGATCAGATCGTTGCGCGTCATCGCGATCAGCAGCAGGCACATCAGTCCGATCGCGAGCGCGGTGATCTGCAGCGCGCTCGAATTCGCGCGGCGCTCCAGCGACGCAAGCGCATAGCGCCAGCCAATGCCGATATGAAACCGCTCGCTGCGCACGACGCGAGCGGCGCCCCACAGCGCCAGACGCGCGATCAGTGCGAACAGCAGCAGCCCGCCCGCGAAGCCCCCCGCGACGATCCCGCCGAGCTTCAGTTCACCCGCGGCGAGAATCAACAGCCCCGCGAACAGCACGATGCCGAGCGCGTACGCCGCCCAAGCGGTGCGCCCTTCCTCGCCCCACTCGCGGCGCAGCACGCGCACGGGCGGCACACGCGTCAACGGCAACAGCGGCGGCAGCGCGAAACCGACCAGCAGCACCAGACCGGCGGCGATGCCCTCGAGCGCGGGCCAGACAGTCGGATACGGCAACGACACGTCGATCAGACTGCCAAGCCACCAGAACAGCGCGAGATGCCCGCCGAAGCCGAGCACCACGCCCGCCATCCCGCCGACCAGACCCAGTCCCGCGAATTCGAACAGGAACAGCGCGCGCAAGGTGCGCTGGCTTGCGCCGAGGCAGCGCATCGCCGCGCAGCTGTCCAGATGCCGCCGCATGTAGCGATGCGCGGCCATCGCGATCGCGACGGCGGCAAGCAGCGCCGTCAGCAGCGACACGAGCGTGAGGAAGTGGCTCGCGCGGTCGAGCGTCTGACGCACCTGCGGCTGGCCGTCCTGCAACGACTCCAGCGCGTAGCCGCGCATCTTGCCGTTGTCGACGCGCTCGTGCGCCCACTTCGCAAATTCCGCGACCGGCTCGTCGCCGCCCGCCACCAGCAGCCGGTACGTGACGCGGCTGCCGTAGCCCGTCAGTCCCGTCGACGCGAGATCGTCGGCGCGCATCATCAGGCGCGGCGAGAAATTGACGAACGCGAAGCCGCGATCCAGCTCGCGCGTGATCAAGGCGCCGATCGTGAAATCGCGCCCGCCCACTTTCACCTTGTCGCCGATGCGCGCCTTCAGCGCATCGAGCATCTGCTGGTCGACCCACACCTCGCCGGGCGGCGGGATGCCGCGCACCTCGCGATCGGGTGCGCCCGCCGCCAGCGCGATCTTCAGTTCGCCGCGCAGCGGATAGCCCGCCGACACCGCCTTCACCGCCGCGAGCCGGGAGACGGGGGTAGGTACCGTCGAATTGACCATGCTGGGGAAGATCGCCGTCGTCGCCGTGTCGAGGCCGAGCGCTTTGGCCTTGTCGGCGAATTGCGGATCGACGGGATGGTCGGAGCGGACGATGAAATCGGCGGCGATCATGCGCCGCGCATCGCGCTCGAGTCCCTGATGCAACCTGTCGGCCAGAAAGCCGACGCTGGACAGCGCCGCGACGGCCAGTACCAGCGCGAGCAGCAACATGGTCAGCTCGCCCGCGCGCCAGTCGCGCGCCGTCATGCGCAGCGACTGATGCAGCAGATGACCCAGCGACAGCCGGTGTGCGGGCTCGCGCCGCGCATGGCGCTCACGCGGGGATTCGGGCGGAAGCTCGGGCGGAGCCTCGGTGGTGACGCGTTCGGCTTCGCTCAATCGTGACGGCTCCGCGCGAGTCGCGACACCATATGCGTCGCCATGCCGCGAAAGCCGCCCTGCACGCCGCGCCACAGACGCGGCAGCGCCCAGCTCGCGAGCACGAGAAAGCCGACCAGCAAGACGAGAAACAGCACGGGGACGAACAGCGCGAGCAGCAATCCGCCGAACACGAGCCCGTCCTCCGCCGACGACGTGACGACATTGGACACCGGTTCCGGCGACAGATTGATCAGGGCCCGCGTGCCCGCCTTCGTCAGATGCGACGCGCCGGCGAGCGTGCCGCCAGCCAGCGCCGCGACCGTCATCAGCGCCGGATCGGCGTGGCCGAGCGCGCCGACGGCCAGCATGGCGCCCGCCGGAATGCGGATGAAGGTGTGGACGGCATCCCACAGCGAATCGAACGCGGGAATCTTGTCGGCGAGGAATTCGGCGAGCGTCAGGACGGCTGCCGCGCCGATCACCCACGGCGACTGCAGCACGGACAGCGTATCGGGAAGATGGATGAAACCGGCGCGCCCGAACACGCCCGCGATCAGCACGGTCAGATAAAGGCGCAAGCCACTGCCCCAGGAGAGGCCGGCTGCAAGCGAAAGAGGTTCAAGCATGGCCGCCTCCGAGGCGCGCATAGCGTGCCGTCAGTTCCGGCGGCTGTGCCATGAAACGGTGGGAAGCGCCAGTGGCTCCGCCCGCCGAAGCCGCCGGACCCGCGCATCAAGGCCGCGCGGAGCAATTTCAGGGTGATTTCCGTCTCATTATAGCCACGTCAATCCGCCGACCGCACGGCGGCGCCGCGGTTTGTAGCGTGATTGCGGCAATTTTCAGACGAATGGCGCGCTTTGACGGCCCCGGCGGCCGCCCGGTCAATGCCCCGACGACAGCTTCAGTCCGATCAGTCCGACGACGATCAGCACGGCGCTGCCGACCCGCGCCGCCGTCACCGCCTCGCCCATCATCACGATGCCGAAAATGAACGCGCCGACCGCGCCGATGCCCGTCCAGACAGCGTAGGTCGTGCCAAGCGGCAACTGGCGCATGGCCATCGCGAGCAGCACGAAGCTGCCGAGCGCCGTCACGATGGTGAAGACAGACGGCCAGAAGCGGGTGAAACCTTCGGATGTCTTGAGACCGGCCGCCCACGCGACCTCCAGCAAACCGGCGATAAAAAGAAGAATCCAGGACATGAGACGAACTCCCAATGAAGATGGGGCCGTCCCCGTTGAAAGCGGATGCAGCAAGGTCGTCCTTGCCGTGCGTCATCATATCAAAATGGACCGGTTTTCGCCGCTCCTTCATACTTGATCCGATATAACGCGACGCCATGCCGCGCCCTGTCGCGCCGAATCGTCAGGCGACGCCGACCAGCCGGTAGCCGACGCCCGTTTCGGTGACGATATGCTCGGGCTGCGCCGGATCGCGCTCCAGCTTCTGCCGCAAATGCGCCATATAGATGCGCAGATAGTGATGGCTTTCCACATGCGACGGCCCCCACACGTCGCGCAGCAACTGCCGGTGCGTGAGCACGCGGCCCGCGTGGCGCACGAGCGTGGCGAGCAGCCGGTATTCGAGCGGCGTCAGATGGACGGGCTCGCCGTCGCGGGATACCTGGCGCAACGCCAGATCGACGGTCACACCGCCGAAATGCACTTGCGGCGTCTCGTTGGCGCCGCCCTGGTTGCGCCGCCGCAGATGCGCGCGAATCCGCGCGAGCAGTTCGGACACGCCGAACGGCTTGGTGAGATAGTCGTCGGCGCCCGCGTCGAGCGCGGCCACCTTCTCGCTCTCCTGTGTGCGCGCCGACAGTACGATCACGGGCAGTTCGCTCCAGCCGCGCAGTTCGCGGATCACGTCGAGGCCGTCGGTATCGGGCAGGCCTAGATCGACGATCACGAGATCGGGCTTGCGCGTCGCCGCTTCGATCAGCCCCTGCTTGCCCGTGGACGCGTCGTACACGACCATGCCCTCGCCTTCCAGCGACGCTCGCACGAAGCGGCGAATCTGTTGTTCGTCTTCGATCAGTACGACAGTGATGCTCAGGTCGCTCATGAGTGGGTATTAGGATGCGTGTCGGCTTGTTGTCGGTGAAGCGAATGGGCGTCCGGGTTTGCGTCCGGGTTTGCGTCCGCTTCGGGGTCCGCTTCGGGGGCCACTTCGGGGTCCACCTCGCCCGCAGCGTCGTCGTCGAGGACGTCGGGCACGGGCGGCGGCGTTTCGATGGGCAGCGTGAACCAGAAGCGCGCGCCTTCGACGCGGCCATCGGCGGCGACGCGGTTGGCCGCGCCGATTCTACCGCCATGCGCCTCGGCGATCGCGCGGCAGATCGCAAGTCCGAGGCCGATGCCCGGCTTCGCCGATTCCTTTTCGCCGCGCGTGAACTTCTCGAAGATGCGCGCTTCCATGCCGGGCGGCAAGCCCGGTCCGGTATCGTCGACGGTCACGCGCACGAACGGCTTGCCGTTCTCGTCGATACGCTGCGCGCCGATCGTCAACGGCGTGTCGGGCGGCACGTACTTCGCCGCGTTCTCGAACAGGTTCGCGAAGAGCCGCTCGAGCAGCACGGCGTCGAGCTGCAGCAACGGCAGATCGGCGGGCAGCGATACCTGCACGGGATGACGCGCAAGCGTGCGCCGGCAGTCGCGCAGCGCCGAGCCGACCGTCTCTTCGAGCAGCGACCATTGCCGGTTCAGCTTCAGGCTGCCCGCCTGCAGGCGCGCCATGTCGAGCAGATTCGTGACGATGCCCGTCATGCGCAGCGCTTCTTCATGGATCGCGTCGACGAGTTCGCCTTGCGCCGCGTTGCCCGCCTCGCGCGGCTGGCCGGCGAGCATCGACGAAAAGCCGACGATCGCCGTGAGCGGCGTGCGCAGATCGTGCGAGATCGCGGACAGCAGCGAGTTGCGCAGCCGCTCGGACTCCATGTTCACGAGCGCATCGCGGGCGATGTCGACGTAATGCACGCGCTCCAGGGCGAGCGCGATTTGCGCGGCGAACGCGTCGAGCATTCGCTGCTGCTCGGGCACGTCGAGTTCGCGCTCGTCCCGCATCGCGACGGCCAGCACGCCGCGTGTGCGCATCGGCGCGCGCAGCGGCAGATAGAGCGCCTTCGCGGCGGGCAGCGTGTCGGTGCCGTGGCCCGCGGGCTTCTGCTGGTCGTACACCCACTGGCCGACATCGACGTCGAGCGAGGCGGCTTCGAGCATGATGGTTTCGTCGGGATCGTCGACCTTCTGCTTCACCTGGTCCGCGCTGTCGGGCAACAACACCGCGACGCGCGCGCGAAATACTTCGCTCACATGACGGCTGCCGATGCCGACGATCTGCTCCGTCGTCAGCGCCGCCGCCAGTTCGCGCGCCATTGCGTACATCGCGCTGGTGCGCTGCTCGCGCCTGCGCGCGACGCTGGCTTCGCGGCGCAGGCTCGACGTCAGATGGCCGATCACGAGCGATGTCAGCAGCATGCCGATGAAGGTCAACAGGTATTGCGTGTCCGACACCGACAACGACATGCGCGGCGGCACGAAGAAGAAATCGAACGCGGCGACGGACAGGAACGACAGCATCACGCCCGGCCCGCGTCCCAGCTTCACGGCCGTGAAGATCACGCCGAGCAGATACAGCATCACGAGGTTCGCGAGATCGATGCGGTCGATCAGCTGGCTTGCGATCAGCGTCACGCCGGCGCAGATCGCGACCGCCCATGCGTAATTGCGCGGCGGCGAACGACGCTCGCGCGCCGCGACCAGCGCGTCGCGCCACGCGCGCCCTTCTTCGTCGGCGTGGCGTTCGCGGGTCGCTCCTGCTTCGTCGCTGCTGGCGCGGATCAGCGTGAGATCGAGGTCGCTCGCGCGTTCCGCAAGGCGCTCGCCGAACGGGCGGCGTAACCAGCGCGCGAGGCCGGTGGCGGATGAGCCGCCTGCTATCAGCTTCGAGACGTTGCGCACGCGGGCGTAGCCGATCAAGGTCGAGACGGCGTCGGCGCCCGCGAGCGTCGCCGTTTCCGCGCCGAGGTCGGCGGCGAGCTTGAGCGCGTCGAGCGTGCGTTCGCGGCGTGCGTCGGAGAGCCGTTGCAGCCTGGGTGTTTCGACGTAGACGGCGATCCAGTCCGCCTTCAGGCTCGCCGCGAGACGTGCGGCTGCGCGCACCAGCAGTGGCGCCTCGGGGCCGGGCCCTACGCACACGAGGAGCCGTTCGCGGGCCTGCCAGATGCGCTGGATCGAGCGATCGGCGCGGTATTCACGCATTTGCGCATCGACGCGGTCGGCCGTGCGGCGCAGCGCCAGTTCGCGCAACGCGATCAGATTGCCCTTGCGGAAGAAGTTGCGCACGGCGCGCTCGGCCTGTTGCGGCATATAGACCTTGCCGTCGCGCAGGCGGTCGAGCAGTTCTTCGGCGGGCAGGTCGACGAGCGTGACTTCGTCGGCGCGGTCGAAGACGCGGTCGGGGACTGTCTCCCATACGCGGATGCCGGTGATCTGGCCGACTACGTCGTTAAGGCTTTCGAGGTGCTGGACGTTGACGGTGGTGTAGACGTCGATGCCGGCATCGAGGAGTTCGTAGACGTCCTGCCAGCGTTTGGCGTGGCGTGCGCCCGGGACGTTCGAGTGGGCGAGTTCGTCGACGAGGATCAGTTGTGGTTTGCGCGCGAGCGCGGCGTCGAGGTCGAATTCGCCTAGCAGGCGGCCGCGGTATTCGATACGCGCGAGCGGCAGCACGTCGAGGTCTTCGAGCAGCGCTGCTGTTTCGTTGCGGCCATGGGTTTCCGCTATTCCTACGACTACGTCGATGTGTTCTTCTTTTCGGCGACGTGCTGCTTGAAGCATTGCATATGTCTTGCCGACGCCGGCCGATGCGCCGAAAAAAATCTTCAGCTTGCCACGTTGGCGTTTTTCTTCTTCGCGCTGGAGTTTGTCGAGGAGTTCGTCGGGGTCGGGGCGGGGCATGGTGTTGGGTTTGGGGGTTTTGCACTTCCGTGCGGGTATGGTGACATGGTTTTTTTGTTTTTTGTCTGCGACGCTCGTGGTGATTGGATTGGGTTTGGCGCTGGCATCCGCGATTTGTTTCGGGGTTTTTGCGTTTTCGCTGGCATCCGCGATTCGTTAGCTTGCTTCACGCGTCGCCCCTGTGCGGGGCGGCACCTACTTTTCTTTGC
>NZ_JAGUUD010000177.1:0-12067 GCF_020177535.1 Paraburkholderia sp. XV
GAAACACGACATCTGTAAATAGCCAGAACACGACATTAGGATAGAGCCGCTACACATGGAATGTTGATAATTTATGTTATGTCAAATCTAGAATCGCAGCAAAAAGCAAACACAGCCCAAAGGCCCCACAAAACCCACCTCAAATCCCCACATCCTCCACCAACCCCGCTTTCAGCGCCCGAATGCGCCGATCAACGAAATACCCGCCGCCTTCCGTATAACGCAGGTACAACCGCCCGCACGCCGAACACTCCCACACGCCACACCGGTTATACGGAAAGTACCGTGGCGCGATCGGCGCATCCGGCGACCAGTACTGAACGTTATCCGGCCGGTACTCAGCAAACGTAGGCTCAGGATCATCTTCCCGCATGAGCGTCGCCACCTCGACAAGCCGCGTCTCATCGAGCGAAAGCGGCTGCGATTGCCATCCATCCAGCGGCGTCTTCGTGCAGGAGCACGGCGCAGGACCATTCTCTTCAGCGCGCTGGGCAAGTGCGACGAGAGCCGCCGCGTCCACATAGGGTGTCATGAAGTATTGCCTGTTTCCGGGTTGATTCGATGCCGACGGCGCGAGCGTCCCTTATACATCAACTCGCGCAACCACGCCGCGCCGCTCGCCAGAACCTCACCCCTTCATCATCCGCTCACGATGCGGCATCACCCATGAGCGGTCGAAACGGCCTTCGGCAATCGATCGCATTGCAGCCGCTTCCTTCGCGCCCTGCTTGCGCGCCCCCTCGATCACGCTTTCCACATCGGAAGGCGCGATCGCCAGCAGCCCATCTTCGTCGCCGACGATGATGTCGCCCGGATTCCACTTGCGCGCGCCACGCTTCGTGCGTTCGTGTTCCCGATTGGCGCGTTCATCGTGCCCGAGACGCGTGGCCGGCTCGATCAGCCGGCTTCGCGCAACACGAACTGAGCGGTCTCACGGGTCCGCCGCGCTCTTCGTGACGCGGCGGATTTCTTCGGCGATGATGTCGATCAGGGCTTGCGCGGCAGGCCCGACCGGCCGCTTCGGATGCGACACCTGAACGATGTGACGCAAGATTGACGGCGTCGTGATGCGGTGTGCGCGCAGCGTGCCTTCGTCCACTTTGCGCTGCACGACGACACGCGGCAAGATCGTCGCGACGCTGCTCTGCTCGACGAACTGTACGATGGTGCTCAGCAGATCGATTTCGAACGTGGGCTTGATGATGATATTGGCGGCCAACAACGCGGCGTCGAGCGCGCCGCGCAAGCCGTTGCGGCGCGTCGGCAGCACCAGTTCGACGGCGGGTGGCTGTGAAAGATCGATGGTGTCCGGCAACGCGGCAACACACCTCATGCCCGTCACGAAGACCATCTCTTCGACCAGCAGCGGCTGCATGTCGAGCGTGAGGCGGCCGCGCGGCTTGTTGATGATCGCGGCATCGAGGCGCCCTGCTTCGACAGCGTCGATCAACTGCGCGCTGAAGCCATCGGCCACCGACACCTCGACCTGAGGAAACAGCGCATTGAACTTCGCCAGTGATTCGGCAAGCACGCTTTCCGTTTCCGATGCGACCATGCCGAGCGACACGCGGCCCGTGACGATCACGTCCTGACGGCTCAACTGGACGCGCGCGTGCTCGATGTCGCGCATGATCGGCGTGTAGAGGCGATACATTTGCCGCGCCGCGTCCGTGGGCGTCATGCCGTGCGGACCGCGTTCGAAGAGCGCCTGCCCCAGTTCCGCTTCGAGCTTCGAAATCTGCATGCTGAGCGCCGGCTGGACGATGTTCAGGCGCTTCGCCGCGCGCGTCACCGAGCCGTCTTCGAAGAGTGCGATGAAGTACTGGATTTGCTTGAGGTCCATGCTGCCATTCTACGTGGACTGCCTTCTCACCAACGTCGGCAAAGGCGCAATCACGGCAGGCGGCGGACCCTCGCCACGCGGCTCGTGAATCAACCGTATCAGCAATTCGATCGACGCCTGCGCAATCGCTTCCGTATTGATCGCCACCGTCGTCAGCGAGGGCCGCACCTGATGCGCCAGCTGAATATCCGTGATGCCGATCACGGATACATCGCCGGGTACTTTACGGCCTAGCGTCGCCAGCGCCTGCAACGCGCCGATCGCGAGCAGATCATTTGTCGCAAACAGCGCGCTCAGATGCGGCTCGCGCTCCATCAACTCCACGCATGCGGCAAAGCCTGCGTCGATCGTATCGGGAATCTGCAGCACGGCGGCGTCGTCCGGTTCGAGACCGGCTTCGCGCATCACCTCGCGAAAGCCCGTCGCACGCGCATCCTGCAAACCACCGCAACCGTCGCCGACCAGCATGCCGATATCGCGATGCCCCAGTTCCAGCAGGTGCCGCGCCGCGAGCGCGCCCGCATGCGCGAAATCGACGGCCACGCAGGGCAGCGCGGGCAACTGTTCGGGATGCTCCCACAGGCTCAACACGATCGGTGCACCGACGGCTGCCGACTCGCACAGCTCGTTGATCGCGATATCCGTGTTGAGCACCAGCACGCCTTCGGCCAGCGTGCCCGCAATCTGCGTGAGGTACGCACGGCCGATTTCCGCGTCGTCGTCCGTGTTGCACACCATCAGGAAGTAGCCGGCGCGCCGCGCCGCGCGTTCGGCCGCGAGCACGAACTCGGGATAAAACGGATTCGCGATACTCGACAACATCAGCGCCAGCGTGGGCGAGCGCCCTTCTGCCAACGCGCGCGCATTCAGGTTGGGCCGGTAGCCGAGTTCGCGGATAGCCCGCATCACGCGCTCCGCCGTTTCGGGCCGTACCTTGTCCGGGTTGCGCAACACGTTCGAAACGGTCGCCGCCGTGACCTGCGCGCGTCGCGCGACGTCGGTTAATGTTGCCATGCCAGGAAGATTAGGAAAGATCCCATATTTAGAGACTATGAATCAGATGTTGCGCATCTACCGCAGGCTTTGATAACTTTTCTCGAAAGCACATTGGAGACGAACATGATCGCGGTTACGAGCACACCCGAATTTAAACGCTTAAATCCACGCCGCGCAAGCCTCTGCGCGATTTTTTTCACGGCGAATTTAAGCGTTTAAATCCAGGGAAAACACCATGTCCGCGATCTCCCTGAGCAACATTCAGAAGTCGTTCGGCGCCAACGCGCCCGTCATCCGCAATCTCAACCTTGAAATCGCCGCACACGAGTTTTGTGTGTTCCTCGGACCGTCCGGTTGCGGCAAGTCCACGTTGCTACGCATCGTCGCCGGACTCGAAGACCAGACCGACGGCGACGTGACGATCGGCGGCCGGTCGATGAACGGCGTCCCCGCCGCCGGGCGCGGCGTCGCCATGGTGTTCCAGAGTTACGCCCTCTTCCCGCACATGTCGGTCTACGAAAACATGGCGTTCGGGCTGAAGCTCGCGAAAACCCCGAAGGCCGAAGTCGATCGCAAGGTGCGCGAAGCGGCGCGCGTGCTGCAACTCGATACCCTGCTCGAACGCAAGCCGCGCGAACTGTCGGGCGGTCAGCGCCAGCGCGTCGCGATCGGCCGCGCGATCGTGCGCGAGCCCGGCGTGTTTCTGTTCGACGAGCCGCTGTCCAATCTCGACGCGGCGCTGCGCGGCCAGACTCGCATTGAAATCGCCCGGCTGCATCAGCGCTTTGCGCAGGCGAGCGTCGTCTACGTGACACACGACCAGATCGAAGCGATGACGCTCGCCGACAAGATCGTGCTGTTGCATGCGGGCGCGGATACGCAGCGCTTGGGCAGCATCGCGCAGATTGGTGCACCGCTCGAGCTTTATCATCGGCCGCGTTCGCGGTTCGTTGCGGGTTTCATCGGCTCGCCGCGCATGAATTTCCTCGACGGCGAAGTCGACGCGATTGCGCAAGACGGCGTGCAGGTCAGGCTCAAACGTAGCGATACGACCTTGCGCGTGCTGGTCGACGGCGCGCGTCTCACGCGTGGCCAGCCTGTCACGCTCGGCATTCGCCCCGAGCACATCCGTCTCCACGGCGACGCGCAAACGCTCGCGGTCAGATCGCTGATTACCGAACAGCTTGGCGAGCACAGCTACGTGCATGTCGAGTGCGCGGACGGCACGCTGATCGCGAAGGCGCCCGGCGATGTGTCGATTCGCAACGGCGAGCCGCTGGCGTTGCGCGTGCCCGCCGACGCTTGCCATCTGTTCGATCAAGAAGGGCTCGCTCTGACGCGCACGGCCGCGACGGAAACGCAAGCTGTCGCGCTGCACATGTCGTAACAGCAGTGGGGCAACGACGCGAACCGCGCCTGCCGGGTTCGCCGATCCGAACAGCCGGCCATAGAGCCGGTGCGGTGGGCAAGAAGACCGCTGTCCGCGTCGAGCGGCCGGCCAACAACGCAGTTCAAGGAGACACCACGATGATGAACAAGCACCTGAGCCGCCTTGCCGGGCTCGCCTCTTTCAACACGCGTTCCGTGACGGCTGCGCTCGCTGTTTCGGCAGCGCTGCTGTCGGGCTTCGTCGCCGATGCCGACGCCGGTCAGCTGAACGTGAACGTGTCGGCGCGCGGCAACCAGCGCTCGACGTGGCAGGACGCGTTCGACAAGTTCAAGAAGGCCAATCCCGACGTCGATCTGAAGATCACTTACATCACGGAAGAAGCGTACAAGGTGCAGATGGGCGGCTGGCTCGCCACGGATCCGCCCGATGTCGTGTCGTGGCACGACGGCGAGCGCATGGCCTACTACGCGAAGCGCGGCCTGCTCGAAGACCTGTCCGGCGACTGGGCGAAGAACGGCTGGAGCCAGCAGTACGCATCGGTGAAGGAAGCATCGACGTATAACGGCAAGCAGTATGCGGCGCCCCTCGGCTATGACGCATACGGCTTCTTCTATCGCAAGGATCTGTTTCAGAAGGCGGGCATCAAGGGCGAGCCGAAGACGTGGGAAGAATTCCTCGATGCCTGCAAGAAGCTCAAGGCAAGCGGCGTCGCGCCCATCGCCGTCGCCGCGCGCGACAGCTGGACGCTGGCCGCATGGTTCGATTATCTCGACCTGCGCATCAACGGCAATGAGTTTCACCAGAAGCTGATGGCTGGCGAAGTGCCGTACACCGATCCGCGCGTGAAGAAGGTCTACACGACGTGGAAGACCTTGATGGACGACCATTACTACATCGACAACGCGCTGTCCTACGACCTCGACTCGATCGGCCCGTTCCTCGCCAACGGCAAGGCCGCGATGATGCTGATGGGCACGTTCTTCTCGGCGGGCATTCCGTCGAGCGTCAAGGATCAGATCGGCTTCATGCGTTTCCCCGTGATCGATCCGAAGGTGCCGATGGCGGAGGACGGCCCCGTCAACGTGCTGCTGGTTCCCGCGAAGGCGAAGAACAAGACCGACGCGCGGCGTCTGCTCGCGTTCATGGAAACGCCTGAAATCAACGCGGATCTCGCGCGCGGCTGGGGACAGTTGCCGTCGAACAGCAAGGCGACGGAGCCGGAAGATCCGATCTCGAAGGTCGGCTTCCAGACGCTCGCCAGCACGACGGGCGGCATTGCGCAGTTCTACGACCGCGACATGACGAAGGAAATGGCCGACGAAGGCATGAAGGCCATGCAGCAGTTCTATAACGATCCGTCGCAGATCGATTCGCTGCTCGCCCGTCTCGAAGCGACGCGCAAACGCATCTATCACAAGTGATGTCCTGAGGGCGGCCGTGTAAACAGAACACGGCTGTCTGCCGGGCGCATCGCAAGCGCTGCGCCCATGAGTCACCTGCCGCTCGCCGCTACGGACGAGCCGCATCGAACGAGGTCTTCGTCATGTCCACGTCTATCGCTCGCCTGCCTACGGCGCGCAGCCGCCGCACGTCCAGGTCCGGTCGCGCGCGTCACCGCGCGGCGTTCTTTTTTCTGCTGCCGGGCTGCGCGTTGTTCGCGCTGTGCGTGATCTATCCGATCTTCAGCAGCATCGCGCTCAGCTTCTATAACTGGGACGGCATGACGGAGAAGACCTTCATCGGCCTTGCGAACTACGCCGAGCTGTTCCAGGCGGACACCTTCTACGTCGCGCTGAAGAACAACCTGATCTGGCTGGTGTTCTTCCTGCTTGCGCCGCCGTTGGGCCTGCTGTTCGCGCTGTACCTGAACCAGCAGGTGAAGGGCATGCGCGTGGTGAAGTCGCTGTTCTTTGCGCCGTTCGTGTTGTCGGGCGTGGTGGTCGGGCTCGTGTTCAGTTGGTTCTACGACCCGACGTTCGGTTTGCTCAAGGTGATTGCCGGTCACGGCATTCCTGTGCTCGGCGATGCGCACACCGTGACGTTCGGCATTGTGTTCGCCGCGCTCTGGCCGCAAACGCCCTACTGCATGGTGCTGTATCTGACGGGCCTCACGTCGATCAACCCTGAAGTGGTGGAAGCCGCGCGCATGGAAGGCGCGAAGGGCTGGCGTCTGTTGTGGCACGTGATCCTGCCGCAACTGCGCCCGGCCACCTTCATGGCCGTCGTGCTGACGGTGATCGGCGCGTTGCGCAGCTTCGACCTGATCGCGGTGATGAGCGGCGGCGGACCGTTCGACAGCTCCACGGTGCTTGCCTATTACATGTACGACCAGGCCATCAAGTACTACCGCGAAGGCTACTCGGCGGCGATCGCTGTCGTGCTGTTCGCGATCATGCTCGTCTACATCGTGTTCCATCTGCGCCGGATGCTGCGCGAAGAACGCTGATTCACTATCGCGCAAGGAGAACGCTCATGTACCCGCTTCCCGTCGAACGCTGGAAACCCTGGAATCGCGCGATCTACAAGGCGTCGCTGCCGCTCGCGCTGCTCCTGTGGCTGCTGCCGATGCTCGCCGTGCTCGTCACGTCGATCCGCTCGTCCGACGAGCTTTCGCAAGGCGATTACTGGACGCTGCCGAAGCACTTCGCGCTGCTCGACAATTACGGCGCCGCGCTCACGCAAACGCCGATGCTGCATTACTTCGCCAATAGCGTGCTGATCACGGTGCCCTCCGTGCTCGGCGCGATCCTGCTGGCGTCGATGGCGGGCTTCGCGCTCGCCACGTATCGCTTTCGCGGCAACATCGTCGTGCTGTTCACGTTCGTCGCGGGCAACTTCGTGCCCGTGCAGATCCTGATGATCCCCGTGCGCGACATGGCGTTGAAGGTTGGACTGTTCAACACCGTATGGGCATTGATCATTTTTCATATTGCGTTTCAGACCGGCTTTTGCACGCTCTTTCTGCGCAACTTCATCAAGCAGTTGCCGTTCGAGTTGATCGAAGCGGCGCGCGTCGAAGGCGCGAGCGAATGGACCATCTACGCGCGCATCGTGTTGCCGTTGATCCGCCCTGCGCTTGCGGCGCTCGGCATTCTCGTCTTCACCTTTGTCTGGAACGACTATTTCTGGGCGCTGTGCCTTACGCAAGGCGACGACGCCGCGCCCATCACGGTCGGGGTCGCCGCGCTCAAGGGGCAATGGACGACCGCGTGGAATCTCGTCGCGGCGGGTTCGGTGCTGGCCGCGCTGCCTTCCGTGCTGATGTTCTTCCTGATGCAAAAGCACTTCGTGGCAGGGCTGACATTCGGCGCAAGCAAAGGCTGACGCGCAAGGCCGACCGCACACTACTGATCTCTGGAGAAATCGACAATGCAACTGGGTGTTTGCTACTACCCCGAACAATGGCCGGAAACGCTATGGGCCGACGACGCGCGCCGGATGGTCGAACTCGGCATCACGCATGTGCGGATCGCCGAATTTGCGTGGAGCCGCATGGAGCCGCGCGCGGGCGCCTATGAATGGACATGGCTCGACCGCGCCGTGACGACGCTCGCCGACGCCGGCCTGAAAATCGTGCTCGGCACGCCGACCGCATCGCCGCCGAAGTGGCTCGTCGACTCGATGCCGGAGATGCTGCCCGTGCGTGCCGACGGCACCACGTGGAATTCCGGTTCGCGCCGTCACTACGATATTTGCAGCGAGCCGTATCGACGCGAATGTCTGCGGATCGTCGAGGCGATGGCGCAGCGCTATGGTTCGCATCCCGCCGTCATCGCGTGGCAGACGGACAATGAGCTCGGCTGTCACGAGACCGTGCCGAGCTATTCGAAGGCGGCCCGCGCGCGCTTCCAGACGTGGCTCGCGCGCCGCTACGAGACCGTCGACAACCTGAACCAGCGCTGGGGCACGGTGTTCTGGAGCATGGAATATGCATCGTTCGATGCAATCGGGTTGCCGAACCTGACGCCGACCGACGCAAACCCGATTCATCTGCTCGACTTCCGCCGCTTCATGTCGGACGAAGTGGCGAGCTTCCATCGCGAACAGGTCGATGTGCTGCGACGTCACGCGCCGAACGCGGACATGCTGCACAACTTCATGGGTTTTTTCACGACCTTCGATCACTATCGCTTCGCCGCGAACAAGAGCATCGACGTCGCGACGTGGGACAGTTATCCGATCGCACGCACGGAAGTGATCGCGTTGAGCGAAGAGGACAAGGCGCGCTATGCGCGCACGGGGCACCCCGATGTATCGGCATTCGATCACGACCGCTATCGCGCGATCGGTGAAGGACGTTTCTGGGTGATGGAACAGGAAGCGGGCCCTGTGAACTGGGCGCCGTGGAACCCCGTGCCCGCGCCCGGCATGGTGCGTCTGTGGGCCTATGAGGCCTTCGCACACGGCGCGGAACTGGTGTCGTACTTCCGCTGGCGACAGGCGCCGTTCGCGCAGGAACAGATGCACTCCGGACTGAACCTGCCCGACAACACGCTGTCGCCGGGCGGCCGCGAAGTGGCGCGTGCCGCGCAGGAGATCGCGCAGTCCGCTGCACTGACGAAGCTCGCGCAAAGCGGACCCGCGCCGCGCGCCGAAGTCGCCCTTGTGTTCGACTACGAAACGCAATGGATGTTCGAAATCCAGCGGCATGCAAAGGGTTTCGATTATCAGACGCTTGCGTTCGAGTATTACCGGACGCTGCGCGAAATGGCGCTCGACGTCGATATCGTGTCGGCGCATGCCGATCTGTCCGGCTACAAGCTGATCGTCGTGCCGGGTCTTGCCGCCTTGCCGGCTGGCTTTGCGAAGACCGTCGAGCAATCTTCCGCGCAATGGGTGATCGGCCCGCGCACGGGCTCGAAGACGGCGGACTTCGCGATTCCCGCGCATTTGCCGCCCGGCGCGCTGCAAACGGTGCTGCCGTTCAAGGTGCTCGAAGTCGATTCGTTGCGTCCGACGCTGCAACCGGCCACGACATTCGAAGGTGTGACGGGCATCGCCTTGCACTGGCGCGAACATATCGAAACGCGCGACGGTCTCGACGTGCTCGCGCGCTTCGATGACAACTGGCCCGCCATCGTGGCGCGCGGACATGTGCGCTATGCGAGCGCGTGGTTCGACGCGGCGTTGCATCGCGCGTTGCTAGAAGGTGCGGCGCGCGATGCGGGGCTTGCTGTTACACAGCTTGCGCAAGGATTGCGCGTGCGGCGTCGCGGCGAGATCACGTTCGCGTTCAACTTCGGCGCGACTGCTGCCGAAGCGCCTGCACCCGATAACGCGCAATTCGTGCTCGGTCAGCGCACGCTTGGCACCGCCGACGTCTGCGCGTGGATCGCCGCGTGATGGATCGCCCGCGCAAGATGCCGGCCACCATCCTGACTGCCGATGCAAGCCGCCCTGCCGCTGCACCGCTCGCGGATACGTTGCGGATGGGCGCGAATACATCGCCCGATGGACGGACGATCGGCATCAACAGCCGCTATCTGACGCGCGACGGCGAACCGTGGCTGCCCGTCATGGGCGAGTTGCATTACGCGCGCGTGCCCGAAGCGCAGTGGGACGACGCGCTTGCGAAGGTCAAGGCGGCGGGTGTCGATATCGTGTCGTCGTATGTGATCTGGCGTTATCACGAGCGACGCGCTGGGCAGTTCGACTGGCATGCGCGGCTCGATCTGCGTCGATTCATCGAAAACTGTGCGAAACGCGGGCTGTACGCGTTCGTCCGCATTGGACCGTGGGTGCATGCGGAGGTCCGTTATGGCGGCATCCCTGCGTGGGTCGTCGATCAGGTGCCGACGCGCTGCGACGATCCGCTGTATCTGCAGTACGTGCAGCGCTTCTTTGCTGAAATCGCGGCGCAGCTAGCGGGCTTGTTGTGGAAGGATGGCGGCCCTGTGATCGGCATTCAGCTCGAGAACGAATACAACCTGACGGGGCCGCAGCAAGGGCCCGCGCACATCGCGACACTCAAGCGCCTCGCGCGCGAAGCGGGACTCGACGTGCCGCTGTACACGGTCACCGGCTGGGACAATGCTGTGTTTCCGCGCCGCGAAGTCGCGCCTGTTTTTGGCGGCTATGCGGATTTGCCGTGGGGGACATCGACGGAGGTGTCCGCGCCGGGCGAGGTGTATGGGTTTCGCTTGACGAGCCGGGTCGGCGGCGATCTTGGCGCGCAAACCCATAACAGCGAGCCTGGCGATGCCGATGCCGTAGCGCACGAAACGCCGTTTCTAGGCGCGGAATTCGGTGGGGGCGTGCCGACGATGTACCGGCGCCGTCCCGTTCTCGACCCCGATGACATCGCGGCGATGCTACCCGTGCAGCTTGGTTCCGGCGTGAATCTGTACGGTTACTACATGCTGCATGGCGGCCGCAATCCGCCTGGCGATGTGGATGGGCAGGAGTCGACGGCGTCGGGCGGATATAACGATTTGCCCGTCGTCAATTACGATTTTCAGGCGCCTTTCGGCGCGAATGGCGAAGCGCATGCTGTGCTTGGCAAGCTGCGGCCGATGCATCTGTTTCTTCAGCAATGGGGCAGCGAACTGGCGACCTGCGATGTGTACGCGCCGGAGCGTGTGCCGCGTGGTGCGGACGATCTTGAAACGCCGCGGTTTTCGGTGCGTGCGGACGGCGATCGCGGGTTTCTGTTTTTCAACAATCATGTGCGGCAGTATCGGATGCCTGAGCGGCGAGGCGTGCAGTTCGCGGTGAAGCTCGCGACTCGCACGGTCATGCTGCCTGCCGAGCCGATCGATATTGCGCCGGGAAGGTGGTTCGTGTGGCCGATTGGACTTGCGCTGGGTGGCGCGCGATTGCGTTATGCGACTGCGCAGCCCGTTACGCGGCTTTCGACGCATGAAGGCGCAACGTATGTGTTCGCAGCAACGGATGGGATCGTGGCTGAGTTTGCGTTCGAGCCGGATAGCGTGACGCGTATCGAATCTGCCGATTCTCATGGGGTTTTGATTACGCATGAGGCGGATGGTGGGCTGATTGTGCGTCCTGTGGCTGGTTCCGTATTCACCGCGATTTGTCGTGACGACACGCGTACCACTATCATCACGCTCGCGAGCGAGGATATTGAACGGCTCAGCGTTCTGCCATTCGATGGGCAGCGCCGGCTGATTCTTACCGATGCATTGGCGTTCGAGCGCGACGGCGAACTCGTATTGCGTTCTATGGGTGTCGCTGCTTTTGATGTCGCTGTGTATCCGCCGTTGGAGCGGGCTGTTCGCTCGACGCATGCTTTCGTGGAAACGCCACGAGATGGCGTTTTTCAGCGCTTCGCTGTGACTGTGCCGATGGTTGCGTTCGATGTCGGTGTTACGTCGTTGCGGCTCGCGCAGAAGGGGCAGCCTGTTGCTTCAGGCGGTGCAGCGCTGGCTGCTGTTGAACCGGCGCCGGAATGCTTCGGCAAGGCCGCTGCGTGGCGTATCGAGGTGCCGATTGCGGCATTGAATGCGACCGGTCTGAGTAATGCCTATCTGTCGATTCAATATGCAGGTGATGTCGGGCGGCTGTTCTCGGGGGGCGATTTGATCGACGATCATTTTTATAATGGCCTGTCTTGGGAGATCGGCGTGCGCAATGTGATGATCGATCCGCAGCAACCGCTGATGCTGACTGTGCTGCCAATGCGGGCAGATGCGCCTGTTTATCTCGATGCGAGGCATGATCTCAGGGGTTCGATCTCCGATCAGGTTGCTGAGGTTTTTGGTGTGAAATGGGTGCCTGAGTATGAGGTGGTTCTTTCGCTGGCATCCGCGAATTGTTAGCCTGGTTCACGCGTCGCCCCTGTGCGGGGCGGCACCTACTTTTCTTTGCCGCCGCAAAGA
>NZ_JAGUUD010000178.1:0-11829 GCF_020177535.1 Paraburkholderia sp. XV
CCCGCACAGGGGCGACGCGTGAAGCGAGCTAACGAATCGCGGATGCCAGCGAAAGAAAAGCAAAAGCAAAAGCAAAAGCGAAAGGATGCGAGCGCAAGACCCACGCAACCCACCCAGCGTCGCAGACAAACCAAAACGCAAAAACCAAAAACCAAAAACCAAAAAGCCGATACTCAGATCGAGCACCGGCCAGGTAAAAAAAACAAAAACCAGGGAATCCAGAAGGGGAGCACCCCCTTCGCAAAAAACTCACATTCCGAATGCAGGAACCCGCCCATCGGGCCCATAAAGCGCCCCCCGCTCGGGCCCAACCGCAACGTTCAGCGCGGCGAGCGCCCGCCGGTTGTACTCCATTCGAGTCCGAATCAAAGCACCATTCGTGGTATTAAACCGCCGCGCCCGCTCAACAGCCTTCTGCAACAAGGACCACTGCGTCGCAAGCCGCGAATCAGCTGCCACCGCCAGCTCCATCCCCTTCCATCCGCCCGGATACCCCAACTCCGCCAGCTGCGAATCCCGCGCCTTCTCCAGCGTCGAGAGCCGCTCCACCAACTCCATCTTCTTTTCGACGATGGGCGGGAGCGTGTCGATGGGATGCACCGTGGTCAGCGCCTTCTCCTCTGCAGCGAGGACGGAAGCAAACAGCTCCACAGCGGAATATTCGTCAATGACGGTGGCAAGCAGGGCGTCTTTCATCACAAAGCAACTCGCTAGGCACCGGCTCGCGCATCACGCAAACCGGATTTGTCACAATTACCGCCCGACACCCGCCGCACCGTCCATCGGTGCGTCCATCAGTTGCCGGACGACTGGCTCTTCTTCTGCAACAGGTCGCGCGCCGTCGCCAGCACGCCATCGGCGATCTTGCCGGAGTCGATCGTCAACGTGCCGTTCTTGATCGCCGACTTGATCGACTCGACATGCGCCGTGTCGATGTCCGACGAACCGGCGCTCGCGAGGCTGTGCAAATGCGACGACAGCCCCGACAGATTCACATTGGCGTCGCCCGACGCGCCCGTGGCCGTCGACGTCGCCGTGCCTGCGCCGCCCGTCGTGGCGGCCTCGCCTTGCTGCGTGCGCTGCAGCCCGTCTTTCAACGTCTGCAGGCCTGAATGGGTAGTGGAATCAACTTTCACGATTGGCTTCCTGAACGATTTGAATGAATTAACGGCATCCATCCCTCGAACTTTAGGTCAGCCGATCCGGTACGTTTTTCAAGTTGTAACCACTGGTAACACCCGTCAGAGCTGGATCACGACGGTTCCGCCGTCCTTCACGATGCCCTGGATGATCTGCCCATTCGCCGTCTTCACCCGCACCGGCTGACCCGGCGACGCGTTGTTCATCGCGCTGCCTTCCGCCGAAATTGCAAAATTGGCACCCTGCGCCACCACTTTCACCGACTGCCCGATCGTCACCGAGTCCGCGCTCTTCAGCATGTCCCGCCGCAGCGGCAGCCCCGCCGACACACGCATCAGCGACACGGCGCCGACAGCCTGCGCCGGGTCAGTGATCACGGCTTGCGGCAGCATCGTCAGATCGCCGTCGCGCGCGATGAGATCGGCGGCGGACAGCAGTTCGCCCGGCGCAATCGAGCGCGAGGCAAGAAAGTAGGTCGCGTGAATCGACACCTTGGCCTGCAGATACAGCGTCCACGGACGTTCGCCCGAGCAGCGCACGCCGACAGTGGTGCGGCCCCAGACGCGCGCGCCCGTCGGCAGGAACGGCTCGAGCGTGGTGCATGCGGCCAGGCCGCGCGGAAACACTGTCGCGACGCTGATGTCGACCTTGCCCGGTAATCCTGCCGACTGCTGTTGCAAATACGCGAGTGCGGCGCGGCGGATCGATTCACCGTCCTGCTGTCCGGGGGGCACGGGCGCAGCCGGTTGCGCGGCGGCCTGCGCCTGAGCCGGTGCGGCCGCCGCGCCGCGCAACTGCGCCGCTGCGGCAATGCCGGCAGCGGGATTCGCCGCAACCGGTTGAACACCCGCCGTGGGCCGCACGGCGGCCTGAGCCGGCGCAACCACCACGGGCATCACCTGACGCGATGCCGGTTGCAGACTCACGCGCATCATGCCCGGCGCGCCCGCATTCATATTGGCGGGCCCAACGGCCATGGCGGGCACTGCGGCAACACCTTGCTGCGCCGGCGTCTCGGCCGCGCCGGGAATCACGATCGCGCCATCCGCATGCGCGGCTTGGGCGAAACGGTCCGCCTCGCTGCGCGGATTCGCGGCAAGCGTTGCGGGCGCAACCATCGGAGCAGGCGCGCTCGCGCGCGGTGCGGCGGCCGGCGCAGGCGTGTTGATCCTCTCGGCCATCGCCTGAAGATCGGCGGGATTCTTCTCGCCGGGTCCGGCAATGACGATCGGTCCGTTGTTCTCTTGCGCATGCGCCACGGATGCGGCCGCGCAAGCGCCGACCAGCGCCATCGCCGACAGCGTCCGGGCAGCACGCGCGCTCTTACGGCGAGCTTTGCGTGAAGCGTTGACGGGCAAGGGCATGGTCTGACTCCTTCGTTGATGCATGGGTACGAATCGCATTCTAGAGATCGCGCCTGCGGTGCAAACGGTGAATAGAGGCGTCCTTCCCCGGCTATTCGTCCGATTAAGACTTGCGCACCGCCCGCACAATTCACCACATGCAAAAAGGCCATCCCGGCCAGCGCAGGCAAAACGCCTCTTGTCGAACAAGGCGGATCGGCGGTGCGAAACGGGAAGCCTCGGACCGTTCCACGGAGAACCCAATGCTGGACAAACTCGATGCCGAATTTGCCTTTGGCCGCCAGGCGCTCGACGTGCGCGCCTATCGCCAGGAACTGCTGTCGTCGAACATCGCGAACTCCGATACGCCTGGCTACAAGGCGCGCGATGTCGACTTCGGTTCGGCGCTCGCGGGCGCGCTGAAGAAAAGCGGCGGCTCGACGGCGGGCGCCTCGAACAACGCGCCGCTCGCGATGACGCAGCCAGCGGGCGTGTCGCAAGGCATGTCGATGGCCGCGACAGAGCCGGGCCACATGACGGGCAAGGCGCGCCTCATCCCGACGGGCGGCCCGGCCGACGACTTCGGCAAGGTCGCCTACCGCATTCCGTCACAGCCTTCGCTCGACGGCAACACGGTCGATCTGGACGCCGAGCGCGTGCAGTTCGCCGACAACTCGCTGCACTTCGAGTCCGGCATGACGGTGCTGTCGCAGCAGATCAAGTCGATGCTGTCGGCGATCACGTCGAACGGTTAAACGACATTGCGCCGCCTTCCATACAGAGGGCAGCGCGCTGGACCAACGCTAAAAACTGACAACGCTACGGGATTAGACGCCGGCACGCCGGCAAGAGAGGTCGAAAAGCCATGCCATCCCTGATGAACATTTTCAACGTCGCCGGCTCGGCGATGTCCGCGCAAGCACAACGCCTGAACGTGACGGCGTCGAACCTCGCGAACGCCGACAGTACGACGGGCCCCGACGGCCAGCCGTACAAGGCGAAGCAGGTGGTGTTCGCCGTCAACCCGATCGGCGGCGCGCGCACGGGTTCGGGCCAGCAAATCGGCGGCGTGCAGGTGACGGGCGTCATCGACGACCCGACGCCGATGAAAACGTCCTACGACCCCGGCAACCCGGCCGCCGACGCAAACGGTTACGTCCAGATGCCGAACGTCGACCCGGTGCAGGAAATGGTCAACATGATTTCGGCCTCGCGCTCTTACCAGGCCAACGTCGAAACGCTCAACACCGCGAAACAGCTGATGCTGAAGACGCTCACGATCGGAACCTGAGGAGAGTTTCCTTGACTACGCAATCCACAATCGGCAACAACGGCGCGACTGTTTCGCAGACGTTGCTCGACACGATGAACGGCACGGGCAGTGCGTCGTCGAGCTCCTCGTCTTCCAGCGCGACGTCGGGCAGCGACCTGCAGAACACGTTCTTGCAGCTGCTCATCGCGCAGATGAAGAACCAGGACCCGACCAACCCGATGGACAGCTCGCAGATGACCTCGCAGCTGGCCCAGATCAACACGGTGACGGGCATCGCGCAGCTGAACACGTCGCTGACTTCGCTCGCTTCGCAACTGACCACCAACCAGCAGACCCAGGCCGCGAACCTGATCAGCTCGACGGTGCTCGCCCCGGGCGACAGCTTCTCGGTGGCGTCGGGCAAGGCGACGGGATTCGGCGTCACGCTCGCGAACGACGCGACGGACGTGCAGGTCACGGTCAAGAACTCGGCCGGGCAGATCGTCAACACGATCGACCTCGGCAAGCAGTCGGCAGGCACGATTCCGATCGGCTGGACGCCCGTCGACAAGGCCGGCAACGCGCTCCCCGACGGCAACTACACGTTCACCGCAAGCGGCACGACGGCAGACGGCACGTCCAGCCCGGCCACGCTGTCGGCGGCCACGGTGCAGGGCGTCATCAAGCAGCCGGACGGCTCGCCGGGCCTCGTCCTCTCGAACGGCAAGACGGTCGGCCTGACGTCGATCGCCGCCATCATCTAAACGCATTCAGCATCAGCAGATACGGAGACCGTCATGGGTTACCAACAAGGATTGAGCGGACTGGCAGGCGCGTCGAGCGACCTCGACGTCATCGGCAACAACATCGCCAACGCGAATACCGTCGGCTTCAAGCAAGGTGCTGCGCAGTTCGCGGACATGTACGCGAATTCGGTCGCCACGGCCGTCAACAACCAGATCGGTATCGGCACGCGCATGTCGGAAGTCGAGCAGAACTTCTCGCAAGGCACGATCACCAACGACGACATCGCGCTGCACGTCGCCATCAACGGCAACGGCTTCTTCCAGATGTCGAACAACGGCTCGGTGACCTACTCGCGCAACGGCGTGTTCCAGCTCGACAAGAATGGCTACATCGTCAACGCCGACGGCCTGAAGCTGATGGGCTACGCGGCGAACGCGAACGGCGTCGTCAATACGGCGGGCACCGTGCCGCTGCAGGTGCCGACCGCCAATATTCCGCCGACGGCCACCAAGGGCATCACGGCGGGCCTGAACCTGAACGCGCAGGACAAACTCGCGCTGGGCACGCCTACCGCGACTTTCGCCGGGACCAACACGGGCACCCTGACGAACAACGGCGTGTCGATCACGGACGGCACGCAGGGCACGAACGCCAACACATACACGGTCAGCTTCACCAGCCCGACGGCGTACACGGTAACGGGCAGCGACGGCTCGAGCGTATCGGGCACGTACTCCGCCAACTCGCCGATCAAGCTCGGCAACGGCGAAACGATCACGCTCGCCGGCACGCCGGCCACGGGCGACTCGGTAACGGTCACGCCGACGCCGCTGGCCTTCGACCCGAACAACAGCGCGACGTACACGTACTCGACCTCGGTGCCCGTCTATGACTCGCTGGGCGGCAAGCAGCAGGTCGACATGTACTTCGTGAAGACCGCGGCCGGTTCGTGGGACGTGTATGCAGGCAAGGACGGCAGCGTCCCGACCAGCAAGATCGGCACGGCTAAGTTCGACACGTCGGGCAATCTGGTCAGCACGCTCGACGCGTCGGGCAACCCGACTTCGACGCTGTTCGCGTTCAACTTCTCGATCCCGAACTCGGACGGTTCGGCGACGCCGCAAGGTCTGACGCTGAACATCGCGGGCACGACGCAGTTCGGCAGCAAGGACGGCGTCAACTCCCTGACGCAAGACGGTTTCGCGGCGGGTCAGTTGACGAGCTTCTCGGTCGGCGCCGACGGCACCATCACGGGCAACTACTCGAATAACCAGACGGCGGCGCTCGGCCAGGTCGCACTGGCGACGTTCGCGAACCAGAACGGCCTGATCAACCTCGGCAACAACCAGTTCCAGGCAACGGCTGCTTCTGGCGTCGCCGTGATCGCGGCGCCCGGCTCGACGAACCACGGCGTGCTGCAAGGCGGCGCGACGGAAAACTCGAACGTCGACCTGACGAGCGAACTGGTGAACCTGATCACCGCGCAACGCGATTACCAGGCGAACGCGCAGACGATCAAGACCCAGCAGGCCGTCGACCAGACGCTGATCAACCTGTAATAGCTGACGCACCGACACCATCATGGACCGGCTCATATACACCGCGATGTCGGGCGCGACCCAGGCGCTCGAACAGCAGGCCGTGGTCGCGAACAACCTCGCGAACACCTCGACCACGGGCTTCAAGGCCCAGCTCGCGACGTTCCGCGCCGTGCCGATGGCGTTCGGCGACGGCAGCACGATTCAGGACGACACCACGCGCACTTTCGTGCTGTCGTCGACGCCGGGTGCGGACTACACGCCCGGCCCGATCCAGCAGACGGGCAATCCGCTCGACGTCGCCATCCAGGGGCCGGGCTGGCTGTCCGTGCTGACGCCCGACGGCCAGGAAGCGTACACACGCGCAGGCAACCTGCACGTCGACGAAAACGGCCAGCTCGTGAATGCCAGCAACATGCCCGTGGTGGGCGGCGGCGGCCCAGTGTCGATTCCGCCCGGCGCGCAGGTGACGATCGGCAAGGACGGCACGGTATCGGCGTTGATGCCGGGCGACCCCGCCACGACGATTGCGCTCGTCGATCAGCTGAAGCTGGTGAATCCCGCTCCCGGCGCGCTCACGCGCGGCAACGACGGGCTCTTTCACACCAGCGACGGCAACCCCGCCGATGCCGATCCCAGCGTGGTCGTCGCGGCAGGCGCGCTCGAAGGCAGCAACGTGAACCCGGTGTCGGCGATGGTCTCGATGATCACCAACGCCCGTCAGTTCCAGATGCAGACCAAGATGATCGAGTCCGCCGACCAGAACGAACAGTCGGCCAACAAGCTGCTGAACTTCAGCTAATCGCGACGCAGATTTAACGGAACGCAGAACGCGCTTCCACGGAGAGAAACAAGTGAACCGCTCACTCTATATCGCCGCCACGGGCATGAATGCGCAACAGGCGCAGATGGACACGATTTCGAACAACCTCGCGAACGTCAGCACCAATGGCTTCAAGGGCTCGCGCGCGGTGTTCGAAGACCTGCTGTATCAGACGATCCGCCAGCCGGGCGCAAACTCGACGCAGCAGACCGAGCTGCCGTCGGGCATCCAGCTCGGCACAGGTGTACAACAGGTTGCGACCGAGCGTCTGTACACGCAGGGCAACCTGCAGCAGACGGGCAACTCGAAGGACGTCGCGATCAACGGCCAGGGCTTCTTCCAGGTGCAGATGCCGGATGGCACGACCGCGTACACGCGCGACGGCTCGTTCCAGACCAACGCACAGGGCCAGCTCGTCACGTCGAGCGGCTACCAGGTGATGCCCGCGATCACGATCCCGCAGAACGCGACGTCGCTCACGATCGGCAGCGACGGCGTGGTGTCGGTGACGACGGCAGGTTCGACGGCGACCACGCAGATCGGCTCGTTGCAGGTCGCCACGTTCATCAACCCGACCGGTCTCGATGCGAAGGGCGAAAACCTGTTCGCGGAAACGACCTCGTCGGGCACGCCGAACGTCGCGACGCCCGGTCTGAATGGCGCTGGCACGCTGAATCAGGGTTACGTCGAAGCATCGAACGTCAACGTCGTGCAGGAACTGGTGAACATGATCCAGACCCAGCGCGCATACGAAATCAACAGCAAGGCCGTGACGACCTCCGACCAGATGCTGCAGACACTCAGCCAGATGCCCGTTTAAGCAGGCTGATAGTCGGAAACACTTAGGCGGTAATCAAGATGTCGCACTTCATTCGAACCCAGATTCCTCTGCGCAGCGCGCGGGCCGTGTCGATGCTCGCTGGCGCTGGCGTGCTCGCAGCCGCGCTTGGCGGTTGCGCGCTCGTGCCGAGGGAGCCGATCACCCAGCAACCGATGACGGCCGTGCCGCCGCCGGCGCCCTCGCTGCAAACGCCCGGCTCGATCTACAACCCGGGTTACGCTGGCCGGCCGCTGTTCGAAGACCAGCGTCCGCGCAATGTCGGCGACATCCTGACCATCGTCATCTCCGAAAACATCAACGCGACGAAGTCGTCGGGTGCGAACACGAACCGCAACGGCGAGACCAAGTTCGGCGTGCCGACGGCGGGCTTTCTCGGCGGTCTGTTCGGCAAGGTGAACCTCGACGCGACGGGTGCCAACACGTTCAAGGCGACGGGCGGCGCCAATGCGTCGAACACATTCAACGGCACGATCACCGTCACGGTGATCGGCGTGCAGCCGAATGGCAACCTTGTCGTGAGTGGCGAAAAGCAGATGCTGATCAACCAGGGCAATGAGTTCGTGCGTTTCTCGGGTGTCGTCAATCCGAACACGATCAGCAGCCTGAACGCGGTTTACTCGACTCAGGTCGCGGACGCGAAGATCGAATACTCGGCCAAGGGCTATATCAACGAATCTCAGGACATGAGCTGGCTGCAACGATTCTTCCTCAACGTCGCGCCGTTCTGATCATGCGTACCTTCTCTTTCCTCCGCCTGACGTCCGTTGCCGGTTTCGCCGCGCGCGCGTTCGCCGTGGTCGCGCTCGCGTGCGCCGCGCTGCCCGTCACGACGCACGTCGCCCATGCGGAGCGCCTGAAGGACCTCGTGCAGATCCAGGGCGTGCGCGACAATCCGCTGATCGGCTATGGCCTCGTCGTCGGTCTCGACGGCACGGGCGACCAGACCACGCAGACGCCGTTCACGACGCAGACGCTCGCGAACATGCTCGCGAACCTCGGCATCTCGATCAACAACCAGCAGGCGGGCTCCAACAACTCCGGCTCGTCCTCGCTGTCGAGCATGCAGCTGAAGAACGTCGCCGCCGTGATGGTAACGGCGTCGCTGCCTGCCTTCGCGCGGCCCGGCGAAGCAATCGACGTGACGGTCTCGTCGCTCGGCAACGCCAAGAGCTTGCGCGGCGGCACGCTGCTGCTCACGCCGCTCAAGGGCGCGGACGGCCAGGTGTATGCGCTCGCGCAGGGCAACATGGCCGTCGGCGGCGCGGGTGCCAGCGCGAACGGCAGCAAGGTCCAGGTGAACCAGCTTGCAGCGGGCCGCATTACGGGCGGCGCGCTCGTCGAGCGCGCGGTGCCGACCACGATTTCGCAGGCGGGCACGATGCAGCTCGACCTGAACGACATGGATTACGACACGACGCAGCGCATCACGTCCGCAATCAACAACGCGTTCGGCTTCGGCACGGCGGTCGCACTCGACGGCCGCACGATCCAGCTGCGCGCGCCGACCGATCCGGCGCAGCAGGTGCAGTTCATGGCGCAGTTGCAGAACCTCGACGTGAAGCCCGCGCAGGCGGCCGCAAAGGTGATCCTGAACGCGCGCACGGGTTCGATCGTAATGAACCAGATGGTGACGCTGCAGACGTGCGCCGTGGCGCACGGCAATCTGTCCGTGGTCGTCAACACGCAGCCGGTGGTGAGCCAGCCGGGCGCGTTTTCGAACGGTCAGACGGTCGTTGCGCAACAGTCGCAGATCGCGCTGAAGCAGGACAACGGCGCGCTCAAGATGGTGAGCGCGGGCGCGAACCTCGCGGACGTCGTGAAAGCGCTCAACGCGCTCGGCGCGACGCCCGCCGATCTGATGTCGATTCTCCAGGCCATGAAGGCAGCAGGTGCGCTGCGAGCCGATCTCGAGATCATCTAAGGAACAACAAGAATGAACTCCGACACGACGCGCAACGCCGCAAACGACCTGACCAATCGCTTCGCTCTCGACACGCAGGGCTTCGATGCGATGCGCGCGCAGGCTGCGGCGAATCCGCGTGAAGCGATGAAGTCGGCTGCCAAGCAGTTCGACGCCGTTTTCACGCAGATGATGCTCAAGAGCATGCGCGACGCGACGCCGTCCGACGGTCCGTTCGATTCGCACGACACGGCGACCTTCACATCGATGATGGACCAGCAGCTTGCGCAGCAGATGTCGTCGAAGGGCATTGGTGTCGCCGACGCGATGCTCAAGCAGTTGATGCGCAACTCCGGCATGTCCGCCGACGATGCGAACGCGGGCAACAACGTCGCGTTGAATGCGCTGGCGAAGGCGTACGCGAACCCGGCGAACAACGGTGCGCTGAAGATGGGCCGCGGCTACTCGGCGAACAGCGCGTTGACGCCGCCCGTGCGTGGCGACGGCTCGTCGGACAAGGTGGACGCATTCGTCGACAAGCTTGCAGCGCCCGCGCAGGCCGCGAGCGCCGCGACGGGCATTCCGGCGCGCTTCATCATCGGCCAGGCCGCGCTCGAATCGGGCTGGGGCAAGCGCGAGATTCGCAAGTCGGACGGCTCGACGAGTCACAACATATTCGGCATCAAGGCCACCGACGACTGGAATGGCAAGACCGTCGCGACGGTCACGACCGAGTACATCAATGGCCGCCCGCAACGCGTGGTCGAGAAATTCCGCGCGTACGATTCGTACGAGGAAGCGATGACCGACTACGCGAGCTTCCTGAATTCGAATCCGCGCTATGCGCAGGTGATCAATTCGTCGCGCGACGTGAACGGCTTTGCGCAGGGCATGCAGCGCGCCGGATACGCGACCGATCCGCACTACGCGAAGAAGCTCATTTCGATCATGCAGAAGATGGTGTGATGCGCGCGAGCGCGGCGCGTGCCGCGTTCGTTCTGGTCACTCGCCCTCGACACGCAAATCTTCAACGGCTCATGCCGGCGACAGGGCCTTGTCGCGCCATACTCTGACGAAACCGCCGGCAGGGCGGCTGACTCGAACCGCATGGCTTCTCGTTTTTGTCTTTTGTCACTTTCGGACCGCGAGCAGAATTCGCGTATCCTGTCTTCGTTGCGGTGTCAAACGTTTGCGGAAAATATTTCGTAAAACCGGTCTAAACTTTGGGGCGACGCTGCCGCTAAACAGTCAGACCCGATACCGGAATGGTGTAAGGAATTCCGGACCCACGCGTGTTTCGCGACGTAAGCCGGCCGTGCCGAGCCCCGGGCCGGCGGAGCGTTCGCGAGGTGCCCGCAAGAACGAAGAGAAATTGGCAAGGCCATGAATACCACCCAGTCGAATGGTGACAACCGCGAGATGGAAGGCGTCGACTTCGGCCGCCGCAATCCGCTTGAGATCGGTGTGCAACTGCGCAATCTGCTTAATCGCGGCGATTTTCTGACCGTGCAGTACAAGGGCGGCCAGCTTGTGACGAAGATCCTCGAAGTGGACGTGCGGGAGCGCACCTTCACGTTTGACTGGGGCGCGCTTGCCGAGCAGAACCGCGGGCTGCTGACTTCGCCCGAAGGGCATTTCCATGCGACGCCGGACGGTGTGCGTGTCCACTTCGTGACGCAGACGCCGCGCGAAACGACGTTCGAAGGGCGGCCTTCGTTCGAGGCCAATTTTCCCGAGGTTTTGTATTACGTGCAGCGGCGCGAGTATTTCCGTGTCGATGCGCCGTTGCTCGATCCTTATATTTGCCGTGGGCGCTTGCCGGATGGTGAGGGGTTTCGCTTCGAAGTGCAGGATCTTTCGCTTGGCGGCATGGCGATGCGGACGAGTGATGAGCGTGTGTCGACGCTCGAGCATGGGGTGCAGTTGCTGGATACGGAAGTCATCCTTGGGTCGCTCGGGACGTTGCGGCTGGATCTTGAGTTGATGTCGAATCGGGCCGTCGATTTGCCTAATGGGACGCAGCGTTACACGCTTGGGTTTCGGTTTTTGTCCCTGCCGGGGAATGCTGAGAATACGCTTCAGCGGTTGATTACTCAGCTTGAGATGAAGAGGCGGTCGTTGGTGCGGGCTTAAGGTTTGGGTTTTGGGTTTGGGTTTTGGTTTGTCTGCGACGCTGGGTGGTTTGCCGGCCTTTTCGCTGGCATCCGCGTTACGTTAGCTCGCTTCACGCGTCGCCCCTGTGCGG
>NZ_JAGUUD010000179.1:0-11781 GCF_020177535.1 Paraburkholderia sp. XV
GCGTGCGCGGAGGGAAGGCAACCTTTACGTTCCACCGCGTGAGGAGCAGGTGTCTTACTATCCGTTTGATTCCCATGGCTACCACCTGCCCGAGGCCCCAGCGCCGCCAAAGCCACCGCCGCCGCGAAACGTCGTGCGGCTGGACCCATTACCAGACACGCGCTGCGCATCGCCAATGACGTGCGGAGTTGCGGCGACGATTCCATCGCCTAACCGTTTCGGTCGGAAGCGGCTGTAATCGACGTACATGCTCATTGGAGAATACGTTGTAGCTGAAAAAAAGATCGCGTCAGCATCGTACTCGTCAGCAAAACGCCACTTACTAAGGATCGCGTTGTCGTTTTGGGGTCCGGTTTCAACCATATGGTCACGCACGTTCCGCGATCGAGGCTGCTTCGAATATTCATCGGGCAACACCCTCCGCAATCAGAGTCTGCCGTTGGGTTCATTCAGGCGGGTCGAATTCGGCCTTAAGCGTACCCTCATCGATCGCCTGCTTGAACCTGGCATAGTCCGCCTCGTTCTGGTCGGCGTACAGGATCGAGAACGCGGCGATGGCCTTGTCGAACTCATCGCTCTTTCCCAGATATCCGCTGATGATGGACGGATCGCCAGAGCGTGCATGGGACAGCGCGAGCGATTGTCCGCACCAGTCGGCAAAGCCGATCATTTCGACCTTGCCGAAGGTCTCGACGGCAGGCTTGATTTTGACGTCCCGCAACTGGCGCACGTAATAGTCCCACCCTTGCTCCCCCTTTGTCCAACCGAGAAACATGTCGCTTGCGGGTTGAACCAGCCGATGGCCGTTGACGACACGTTGCCCGTGATTCTCATAGACGCTCTTTCCCGCGTAGGCTTCCAGCACCGAGGCGCGCGCTTCCTTGACCTGGAGGAAGAGCGGATCGCCCGCACCGTCCATTAGCAGGACGACCCAGCAGCGAGTCCCGACGCTTCCTACTCCCACCACCTTAATCGCAGCATCCACGATCTTGAAACGGTCGACGAGGACCCGCTGGGCTGGGGTCAGGCTTTCACGATAGCCGCTGAAGCCCTTCCTGATCGCAACCTCAAGGGTTCCGGGTTTCTGGCCCTGTGGATGGAAGATCGACGGACGTTCGTCCCTGATGAGCGCTGTCCCCCCCTTGCCGGAAGCGAGCTTCGGGAACAGAACTTCGGCCATGCTGCTTGCACGCTCTTTCTCCACCCTCCTGATCACGCGGCGGCGCAGAGCCGGGTCGTCGATGGAGGCGATCAAGGCCTCCGCCTCAATCGCGTGGTACCAGAGATCCAGTGATTTCATTTCGCTGAATGTTGCCATGCTCTCGCGGTACGAGCGCACACAGGCGAGAACCGCATCCTTCGCGGTGGAGTCGCTTAGCCCGTTGTCACGGCAGGCAATCGCGAAACTGACCGCAAGACGCTTCAGGTCCCAGTCCCACGGCGCAGGAAGGGTTTCGTCAAGATCGTTGATCGCAAAAATGATGTTGCGCTCCGCGGTCGCGAAGCCGCCAAAATTCATAAGGTGAGCGTCACCGCAACACTGCACATGTATGCCGGGAGTCGGCAGCGACGCGACGTCATGCGCCATGTTGAGCGCGGCACCTCGATAGAACGTGAATGGCGACTGAAGCATGCGGCCGTGTCGAAGCGGAACGAGTTCGGGCAGACGGCCCTCATTGGCTTGCTGGACCAGACAAACGGGGTCAGGACGATCGACAGTGCGCTTCCATGCGCCGTGCAAACCGCGCGGGCATTTTCCACGGAGGCTTTTCCCGAGCGCGCGCCGCTCCGCCCGCGAGGGAGAATGCGTCGCGGTGCCATCCTTAAACTCGCTTAACAGGATCTGTTCCATGACCGGCCCGCCTGCGCTTTTTAACTAACGATGGCACGGGGCCCGTGATTGGGATTGACGCACGTCAAGCAAACAGCCGGAAACGCAACGAGATGGAACCAGCGATGGGCGGCGCGAGGCGTGACCAGAGAATGCAGGTGCACTGGAGAATCAGTATCAAAATCCAAAACGACGACGCTGAGGGCGATGGCAGCCTGCCGTTCGTGATCCACGTCACGCAGTCGTAAGATGAACGCCATGCAGACGCTTTCATCAACACGGCTCCCTTTCTGGCCACCGATCATCGGCGAATGCACGCTGCAGCTTGCTGGCAAAGTTCACTAGTAATCAGCTGGCGTGGGCACGTTTCGCTTCGCGTGCTGTTATCTGGCATTGAGCAACAGGACCACTACTAACGAGTGCACGCATCTGGGCAAACGCCGTTTCACTTCCACGCCCTCCCAGGCTGCAAAAGAACGCGACGTGGCGAAATCCTGATTTATTCGCAATAAGATAGGCGCGAACCGGCGATGCCACCGACCCGGCCCATATTGGGGTCCCGACTATCACTAACTCGTACGACAGAGGATCTTTCGTGGTCGGCATAATACCGGCTGGACGCTGACGAATTGCCTCGACCAACGAACGCTGATACCCGAACGGACCGGCGCGGCCACGCCGATCGAGAATCTCTTCGACGTCCGCGTCCAGCATCTGGCCGAGCTCCGATGCGATCGCACGCGTCACGCCCGACCGCGAATAGTAGACGACCAATATCCTCTTCCTTTCCATTTCGAACCCCCGCACATTTGAACGACGCCTGCACGAATGGCGCCAGAAACGCTTAAGCGAAGAATAGAGCTCGGGTTGCATAGGTACGTGCCAGATCAAGGGCGATACAACGCTTGTGTCAGAGCACGAGTGCATCTACGAGCGTATGCCCTACACAGAGGGGAGCGAGTCCGGCAACGAACGGAGCGGGATGCGACGCTCGTCGCTCCGGCACGCAGCGTGCTTACAGCAGGAGAGACAGCAGGAGGCACCGGCATTGTCGGGCAAGACGCAATCGTATTTCAACCTCCCAACTGCAACTGCTCACGGTAAAAGCGGACAAGCTTTGAGTAATCAATCGTACCAACGGTGGCTTCATAAATGCTTTGCTGCGAGTGGTTTGGCTTCAGGCAAGAACTGTTGAACTCTCCCGACCGAGCTGAGTATCGAACGACCCTGCGCGGTCAGACACAAGTGTGTGTATCCTGACGCGAGCGTCTCCAGCGAAACAAGTTGGCGCTCGCGCAACGCGTCCAGATCGCCAAGGTCGAGATGTTCCGACTGCCTGGTTGTCTCAACCAGCATCAGCGCTGCTATCTCATGTAGGCTAAGCATCGTCGTCTCCATTTATCTGACGGTCCATGCATTGATGGATTCTTTGAAGGATAGATGCTCATCAAATGCTGTCGATGCGCACTTTGTCGCATCCCGAGCTTCGGCACGGCAACATTGTGGATGTCATTTGCTGTGCTTGACGCAAATCAAGCGTGCCCGTCAAAGCGGGCCTACAGTGGAACCGTGCTGCACACCGTTCAATGCTGGGCAGGCACTCCGTTGAGACACATCTATGAACGCATCGTCGACCATCCGCAAGACGGCTTCAGATTTGCGGGTGACGCCTAATTTTTCCGATTACGAGGGCGAGCGCCACCGTTTCTCGTGGGCCGCAGCGGCAGCTGAACTGACCGCTGGGAAACGTGACATCAACATCGGATGGCAGGCCGTCGACCGGCATCGCGCCGAAGGCCTCGCAGACAAGCCTGCATTGCGCTTTCTCGCACGAGACGCTTCACCCCGAACATTTACATACGACCAGCTGGCCGCACAGACCAACCGCTTCTGCAACGTGTTGCACAGCCTTGGGATCGCGAAAGGCGATCGTGTCTTTATCCTTGCGGGGCGCATCCCGGAGCTCTACATCGCGCTGGTCGGCGGCCTGAAGTTCGGTGCCGTCATCTCCCCGCTCTTCTCCGCGTTTGGGCCAGAACCCATCATCACGCGCGTCAATCTAGGTGGCGCAACGGTGCTGCTGACCACGGATGCGTTGTTTGAACGGAAAATCGGCCCCTGGCGCGCCCGCATGCCGACCTTGAAACATGTGCTCCTCGTTGGGGAAGAAGGCGCACCGGTTGCCAGCCCCGGCACCCTCGATCTTTCCCAGCTCATGTCAGGCGCGTCAGACTCGTTCGACCACGCGGCAACGGGTCCCGAGGATCCCGCGCTGCTGCACTTCACCAGCGGCACAACAGGCACGCCCAAAGGCGCTGTCCATGTGCACAGTGCTGCCATCACGCATTGGGTGACGGGACGTTATGCACTCGATCTGCATCCCAAGGATATCTACTGGTGCACCGCTGATCCCGGCTGGGTGACGGGTACGTCATACGGGATCATTGCGCCTCTGCTGCACGGCGTGACATCCATCGTCGATCGGGAAGAGTTCGACGCGGAACGCTGGTATGGCATCTTGCACGACGAAGCTGTTTCGGTGTGGTACACGGCGCCGACTGCGATCCGGATGCTGATGCGCGCTGGCGCCGACGCGGCCGCAAAATATGCGTTCCCGCAATTGCGCTTCGTTGCCAGCGTCGGGGAACCGTTGAATCCTGAAGCAGTTCGCTGGGGAAAAGACGTGCTGGGTTTGCCGATTCACGATAATTGGTGGCAAACGGAAACGGGCGGGATCATGATCGCCAACACGCCAGCATTCGATATCAAGCCTGGTTCGATGGGCAGACCACTACCGGGCGTGGATGCCGCCATCATTCAACGCAGTGGCGACGGCGGTGTCCGTATCGTCGACGAACCTGGCGCGCAAGGTGAATTGGCACTCAGGCGCGGGTGGCCCTCCATGTTTCGCGGTTACCTCAACGAGGACGCGCGCTATCGCAAGTGCTTCAACGGAGACTGGTATCTGACGGGCGATCTGGCACAGCGGGATGCAGACGGCTATTACTGGTTCGTCGGCCGGGCTGACGATGTCATCAAGTCCGCCGGCCATCTGATCGGGCCTTTCGAGGTGGAAAGTGCACTCATGGAGCATCCCGCCGTAGCGGAGGCTGGCGTTATCGGCAAGCCCGACCCGGTGCTGGGCGAATCGGTCAAGGCCTTTATCTCACTCAACAAAGGTTTCGAACCGGACGAGGCGTTGCGCATGGTATTGCTCGGACATGCGAGGAAGCGGCTTGGCGCGGCTGTCGCGCCGAAGGAGATTGCCTTCGTCGCACAACTGCCGCACACGCGTAGCGGCAAGATCATGCGACGACTTCTGAAAGCGCGTGAATTAGGTCTGGCGGAAGGCGACACGTCGACACTGGAGAGCGCAGCATGACAGTCGACCATCCCGCTCCCCTGCCACCGTCGGGCCCCGTTCCCTATGAGAAGACCTTCGCGCTCGGGTTGTTGCGTGACATGCTGCGCGTGCGGCGGCTAGAGGAAAAATGCGCGGAGCTTTACGGCGCCGGCAAGATTCGCGGCTTTCTGCATCTGTATATCGGTGAAGAGGCAACCGCAGTGGGCGCGCTTCATGCGCTCACGTCCGAAGACAACATCGTCGCGACGTATCGTGAACATGCCCATGCATTGGTACGCGGCATGGACATGGGCGTGCTCATGGCTGAAATGTATGGCAAGTATGAAGGCTGCGCGCACGGACGAGGTGGCTCGATGCATCTGTTCGATCGAACGAAGCGGCTGTTCGGCGGGAATGCAATCGTCGGCGGCAGTCTCCCCCTCGCCGTCGGGCTGGCCCTCGCGCAAAAAATGCAAGGCAGCCACGGCATCACCGCATGCTTTTTTGGCGACGGCGCGGTAGCCGAAGGGGCCTTTCACGAATCGATGAATCTCGCTGCACTGTGGCGATTGCCCGTTCTGTTTTGCTGCGAAAACAATCTGTACGCAATGGGGACGGCAATCGAGCGAAGCCAGTCACAGACGGATCTGTGCGCCAAGGCCGCTGCCTATAACGTCGCCACACGCAGCGCGGATGGAATGGATGTCGTGTCTGTACACGAAGCCACGAGAGAGGCTGTCGCGTACGTACGAGCCGCACAGAATCCACTCTTTCTCGAGTTCAAGACATACCGCTTCCGCGCCCATTCGATGTACGACGCCGAACTGTACCGCGAGAAGGCTGAAGTTGAGCTATGGAAGACGCGCGGTCCGATCCACACTTTCACCGCCCGTCTGAAGGACGAGTGCAAATTGTCTGAGGACGAGTTCCTCGTACTCGATTCGGCGGCTCTGGCGGAAGTTGAGGGTGCCGTAGCGTTTGCGGAGGCCGGCACATGGGAGCGTGTCGAAGATCTCCTGACTGACCTCTACACCGCAACGGGGCAAACGCCATGACCCGCCATCTCACGTTCCGGGAGGCCTTGCGCGAGTCGCTGCGCGAGGCGCTCGCGAACGACCGTCGCGTGTTCCTGATGGGTGAAGACGTGGGTAAGTACGGAGGAACCTACGCGGTGTCGGCCGGACTTCTCGATGAGTTCGGGCCCGAGCGTATCCGGGACACACCGCTGTCGGAACTTGGCTTCACGGGAGCAGGCATCGGGGCCGCATTGGGCGGCATGCGCCCCATCGTCGAGGTTATGACCGTGAATTTCAGCCTGCTGGCGCTAGACCAGATCGTCAATACGGCGGCCCTCTATCACCATATGTCGGGTGGAAAATTCTCGGTGCCACTCGTGGTGCGTATGGCGACAGGCGCGGGTCGTCAGGTGGCGGCGCAGCATTCACACAGCTTCGAAGGCTGGTACGCGGGCATTCCCGGAATCAAGGTGATCGCTCCCGCGACCATCGAGGACGCCCGTCATATGTTGCAAGCGGCGCTCGCCGATCCGGACCCGGTGCTGATTTTCGAACATGCGGGGCTGTACAACCTTGAAGGGGACATGCCCGACGTCGAGCGCGTCGACATCGTCAGCGCAAAGGTCCGGCGCGAGGGGAAGGATGTGGCGATCCTTGCCTATGGCGGTTCAATGCGCAAGGCACTGGATGCTGCGCAGACGTTGGCGAAGGACGGCATCGATGCTGAAGTGGTGGACCTGCGCGTGTTGAGGCCCCTCGACGATGCAACGATTATGCAGTCAGTGTCGAAGTGCAGACGGGTCATCATTGTCGATGAATGCTGGCGAAGCGCAAGCATCGCAGGCGAGATCATGGCGCGGCTGGTCGAACAGGTCTTTTACGAGTTGGATGCGCCAGCGTGCCGTGTGTGCTCCGAAGATGTGCCTATCCCCTATGCCCGCCATATGGAACAAGCGGCATTACCCCAGGTCGACAGGATCGTCTCCGCGGTGAAACAATTGTTTGCGTGATGCCACGTAATGCAGGCAGGAGGACGCATGATCGAGTTCACGTTGCCTTCGATGGGGGCCGACATGGACGAGGGTACGCTCCTCGAATGGAAAATAAAGCCAGGTGACGTGGTCACAAAAGGTCAGATAGTGGCCATTGTCGACACGAGCAAAGCGGCCGTCGACGTCGAAAACTGGTATGAGGGAACGGTATACGAACTGATCACGAAGCCCGGCGAGAAAATACCCGTGGGTACGCCGATGGCAATTTTTCTCGAGCGAGGTGAATCCGCGTCAGAGGTCAGGAAGCGTCCGCGCGCGATACCGCCGACACCCGCCCCACTGCCTGTCGATGCAGCTCCGCAGCGCCACAAGGTCTCGCCTGCGGCGCGAAAGCATGCTCAGGAACATCATGTCAATCTCGACAAGATCGTAGGTAGCGGCCCGGGCGGTTCGGTGACATATGACGACGTCGAACAGGCCATTCGCAGCGCCGCCTGCATCACACCTGCGCCAGCCGGCGACAGGCTCGCAGCGATCAGAACGGTGATCGCGGGTGCTATGGAGCGCTCGAAACGGGAAATACCTCATTACTACGTCAGCGAGATGATCCCAATCGAAAAAGCGCTCGAATGGCTTCACACCGAAAACGCCAAACGCTCGATCAATGATCGGATGTTGCTTGCAGTCCTGTTGCTGAAAGCGGTGACTGTGACACTGCGACGCTTTCCCGAGCTAAACGGCTTCTACCGCGCAGGCTCATTCGTTGCGGCCGGGAAGACTCACGTCGGGGTGGCAATCTCGTTGCGCCACGGCGGTCTCGTCGCACCCGCCCTGCTCGACACCCAGAATAAAACGTTGCTGCAACTCATGCGGGAGCTGACCGATCTCACGAAACGTTGCCGCGCCGGTTCGCTACGCAGTTCCGAATTATCGGAAGCCACCATCACCGTCACGAACCTCGGCGATCAGGGAGCCGCCGAAGTATTCGGCGTCATCTATCCACCGCAGGTTGCGCTGGTCGGATTCGGCCGCGTCATCGAACGTCCGTGGGCGTACAACGGGGAAGTCAAGATAGTACGCACGCTGACCGCCACGCTGTCAGCAGATCATCGCGTGTCTGACGGTCATCGTGGCGCGCTATTTCTTCTTGAACTGAGCGACGCGCTGCAACATCCTGAGGAACTCGATCAATGAACCATCCCGACATTCGTGCTATTGTGCTGAGCACACTGCAGACGATCGCGCCCGAGGTCGACACAACAACCTTGCGCGACGATCGCCCGCTACGCAAACAGGTCGATCTTGATTCGATGGATTGGCTCAATTTTCTGACAGGCCTCCACGAGAGGCTTCGTGTGGAAATACCTGAAGCCGATTATGGTCGCCTCGTCACGCTGGCCGACGTCGTTGCGTATCTGGAAGTCGAGAGCAACGACCGGTAGCTTCCCGATGGCATTGGCGTCACGCGTGCAAAGACGTCTGCAGCACGCTCCCAGATGCCTCGCGATTCTGCTCGTTGCGAAGGATGCTGGTCAGCATGATCCATTCGCGCCCGAGTGCTGTGATCACATCGTCGAGAGACAATATCCCCATGATGTCGATACCGTTGCTGACCACCGCCAGGCGGCGCACGCCATGGCTTGCCATCGCCTGCATTGCCTCAGTGATGTCGGCGTTCACATCGATAGACAGAATTTGCGGGCTCATCACCTCGCCTACTCGCACAGTGATCGGCGACGACCCGGTGCAAACCGACTGTAATACGATGTCCCGGTCGGTGAGAACGCCGAGTATGCGGCCTGAGCCACCGCCCTCCGATACGATCAGTGCGCCGACATGCTGGTCTCGCATTTGCACTGCCGCTTCCTGCAGACTGCAGGTTGCCGGAATATGGACCACGCCCTGGCTGTAGAACTCACTGACTTTCATGGCAAACCTCCTCGGACTCGCGACGCAGCCTTGCAATAATGATACCTATCGCCAGTCATATCCTGATTCAGCTCACAAGGCCAACACCGCAAGCTGCGGTCGTGCGGCCCAACCATCTCTTAGTCGCGCCGCCATCTCGCGCGAAGCACACCTTCGGCATCGCGATATTCGATCGTAAGGTGACCGTGATGCGCACGAACAAGCGCCTCGGCGAGTTTTCGCAGAGTGTGTGGGCCAGTGGTAGTCACTCGCATTCCGTCTGGCTGATCTTCGATGTTCATCAATCGCTCGAGCGCATGAAGCTTTTTTTCATCTGCTGACGCGTGACGGAAGAGTGCGACAACCTCTTCATGATGCGTACGGAGATACTCTCCCGACTCCAGCCATAGTTCGCCTGCTGGCGCGTGTTCAAGTATTCGGCGGCACGCCGGGCAAACCAGCTGACTTGTATGTTCCGCGCTTACACTCCACATCCAGCGTCCATTTTCAAACACGGCGCCACATTCTCGGCAGCCGGTGCCACCCTGTTCGCGAGCTGGCGACCGATAGCTATCGGTTGTGTGTGGCTGGAACCGTTTGTCTCGGCGCATCGTCGACACGTTCCGGTTGCGAGACTCTGTCATGATTTGTCTCCAGATAAATTTCTATGACTTTCTATCCGCCACCCAGCGTATTCTGCACCGCGGGTGGTGCTGACTTATGAACTATCTTCGGCCATCGGCCACGCCCCGGGTTGACCGACATCAACGGACCGCCTGTCTCGTCTTCGAGTTTTTTTGCAGCGCGGAATAAAGACGACACGTCTGATCTTCGACGCGCCAGGCCGTCACAGCCGGTCATGCACGCTGCTTCAGTTCAAAATGTGGTTGCCGCCCCGCGATGAGCGACAGTTCCGACAGCAGCGCACACGCCGAATCAAGCAGATCATCTAGCGAAATGACGCCAACCAGTTCTCTGGCTTCGTCGACAACAGGCACGCGGCGGATCGCATGCAATCGCATCCGCTTCGCGATTTGCCACGCGTCTTCCCAGTCATAGGCGCAGACAAGCGACGAGGAAATCACATCGTCGACAAACAGTCTGGACGCGTCGACGTCTCGTGCAAGTACCTCGAGAACAATGTCCCGGTCGGTCAGTATCCCCTTTGGACGCAGTTTGCCGTCCGGGGTCTCCTCCACGACAACGATATCGCCGACATGATTAACGCGCATGATCTTGCATGCTTCCAGAACAGTTGTGCCCAGCAGGCACGTAATGACCTCTCTCGTGCAAATATCGGCGGCTTTCATACTGTCCTCCTCACTCGATGGAACGCGTAGCAATGTCATCAGGCTAGCGGGGTGGGCTAGGCCGACCTTGATCGACGTCATGCGGGCGAACAATGTCCGTAGCCGAGCATCGCGTCGAGGGCAGCGATAAACCCGTCGACCCTTGCAGGATCAAGTCCGTCGATGCCGGCGGCGGCACGTCTGCCGTTTCCGCCGAATTTCCTGCATAGGCGGTCTGCGCCGCACGGCGCTCTCACGCTGACGACATACTTACCGTCGGGCCGTGGCACAAGGACGGCATGCCCGCGCAAAGGCTCGCGTCTTGCCAGGAGGTTGGCGAACTCGCCTTGCACACGGTGTGACCATGCAGCCGCCGGCAACATATAGGCCGATGCGTTCGCTACGCGCTGCACCGTCGCGAGCCTTGAAGCACAATCGAGATCTTCCATGCGTGCCAGCGTCAGGCGGCCCGGCAGGTTGGTGGCCGCAATGAAATCCAAAGGATTTGGAAACGGCTGAATATTCCGATACATCGCGACAGGGTCGACCATCAGATCCGCAACGCTTTCTCCATATGCGTTGTAGTTGATCGCTTCGCCCAGTTCCCGCAGCCGCTGTTCCTCGGGAGGCGGCAGCGCACACGTGATGGCAAGCTGATGCGCGGCATGGGAAAGGTTGTCGCCGTACGCCGCGACTATCGCCCACAATCTGTTCTCGCCCCGAAGATAACGATTCACGATCAGGCCGGTGCATGTATCGGCTGACGTATCGATATGCGTAGCCAGTCGGGCAACGTGCGGAATGCGCCCTGGAAAGTGATGATCGAAATATTCGATGCTGACGCCCTGTTCGAGAAGCGACATCAGCGAAGCGCGGTTTGCATCGAGCGAGACATCAAACACAGTCACGCTATCGCCAAAACTGGCCGTTACACGACGCAGCAGGCAGACATCGCGCTTCACACCTGTGACGAGCTGCGCATCGACAGGATGCTTGAGCCTCAGTTGATGCAGCGAGCAGATCCCGTCAGCGTCGCCGTTAAACACATCGAATTGAGCCACCTGTCACTCCATTGGAGGAAACATCGGGCGTATCACTTGTGCGCCAGTTTGCAGCGCGACCGCACACTGTCGCGCATGTGCCTCCCCAATCCTCAAATAGGTCAGCGCGCGTCTGTGCCAATGTCCAGCCCGTCCATTCTTGCGTTCGAGCAGATGTGCGGCAGCCAGTCTCGCTCTAACGGTAGCGGGAATGCTTTGATAGAAATGCAGCAGGCACGCATAGACGGGATCGTGCATTGACGCGCCATATGCAGCGAGCAGCGCGTTTCCGATCACAGGGGCACCTAGGCGTTCGCATTCGAGCGCGAGAAATCCCACCTCATCGAGGGTATCGATAGTCC